>JBEEPP010000053.1:0-5440 GCA_041191045.1 Pseudomonadota bacterium | reverse complement strand
CCCATCGCGAATTCATCCATATTCGTTTTACCTAAATTAATAGCGCCTGACTCATTAAATTTTTTCACAACGGTTGCATCATAAGGCGCTACAAAGTTATGAAGCATTTTAGAACCACATGTCGTGAGCCAATCTTCTGCACAAAAAATATCTTTTTGCGCAATAGGGACACCTGTCAATACATCGCCTTCGCCTTTTTGAATTAATTGATCTGCAAGCTTAGCCTGCGTTAAAGAACGATTTTCATCCACCGTAATAAAAGCATTAATCTCAGGGTTCTTTTTTTTGATGTGTTGAAGATAGTCAGACGTAATTTCAACGCTTGATATTTTTTTTTCTCTCAAAAGATTTGAGAGTTCTTTGATGCTCCAGTCTTCCATGATTATTCAATCACCTGAGGCACAATATATAATCCACCACTCACTTCCGGTGCGATTTTCTGTAATTTTTCTCTTTGATTTGTTTCTGTGACAATATCATCACGAAGTCTTTGTGAAACAGATTGGGCATGCGACATAGGCGAAATATTAGCGGTATCCACCTTTTTCATGTCTTCTATCAGATTTAGTATGCCAGATAATTTTTTAAGCGTTGCATCTGCTTCTTCTTCTGTAATTTTGATGCGCGCTAAATGAGCAATTTTTTTGATTTCGTCATGCGTAATCGACATACAAATAGAATTCCTATTTTTCTAAAGAAAAGCTGTTAATTTATTGATCAATATCATGTATTATACCCTGATTCTATTGACCTTTCTTGGATTCGAATCGCCACTTTTTTTAAAAAATTCTAACGATAACCATGCTTAAAAAATTATTTAGTTTTGATCAATTTATGGCTAATGATATTGCCATTGATTTAGGTACAGCCAATACGCTTATTTATATTCGTGGCCAAGGCATTGTCTTAGATGAGCCTTCTGTAGTGGCCATTCGTCATGAAGATGGTCCTAATGGACCATACAGCAGAAAAGCACTCCTTGCTGTCGGTATTGAAGCTAAAACGATGTTGGGACGTTCTCCACAGAATATTCAAGCCATCCGCCCTATGAAAGATGGTGTGATTGCAGACTTCAATATTACCGAAGACATGATTAAGTTTTTCATTGCAAAAGTGCATGATACAAGATGGTTTGTGCCAAGTCCGCGCATAATTATTTGTGTGCCTTATGGTGCAACACAAGTGGAGCGAAGAGCGATTCGGGAGTCTGCTGAAAGAGCGGGTGCCAAACAAGTCTTTCTTATTGAAGAACCAATGGCGGCAGCGATTGGTGCAGGTCTGCCAATTAGCGAAGCGACAGGATCTATGGTCATTGACGTAGGGGGAGGCACTACCGAAGTGGGTGTCATTTCATTAGGTGGTATTGTGTACGCCAAATCCGAACGTGTCGGCGGCGACAAAATTGATCAAGCTATTATCGATTACTTAAGACGTAATTACGGCACATTGATTTCTGATCCGACAGCCGAAATGATTAAGAAAAAAATTGGTACTGCATTCCCAATGTCTGAAATTTTAGAACTCGAAGTGACGGGTCGAAATCTTGCAGAAGGACTTCCTCGTCGACTCAAAATTAACAGTAATGAAATTTTAGAAGCACTTCAAGAACCTTTAAACGCCATTGTAAGCGCTGTGAAATCAGCACTCGAACAAACGCCGCCTGAATTAGGTGCTGATATTGCTGATAACGGCATGGTATTAACTGGTGGAGGTGCGCTTTTAAGAAATCTCGATCGTTTACTTATGGAAGAAACAGGTATCCCTGTAGTCACGGCAGATGATCCTCTCACATGCGTTGCAAGGGGCTGTGGTAAAGCGCTCGAATCACTCGATCAATTCTCGACCGTATTTGCTCACGAATAATTTTTTGTATTTCTAATTCATTAATAGTTAAAGCTTAATGATTAAATCTCATCAATCTTCATCTAAGCTTTTTAATAAAGGTCCTTCACTTTTATCCAAATTATTACTTCTCACCTTCATATCGATCTTGTTGATGGGGTTGGATTTTCGTCTTCATTATTTAAAAAGTATTAGACAATTCACTAATGTATTAACCAAACCTTTTCACGCGGTCTTAAATTTACCAAGCGATATATATGATTTCACAACACAATACTTTTCTAATCAATCCCATTTAATTCATGAAAATGAAACACTGAAGCTTGATATGGATCGATTAAAAGCTGATCTTCAGCGTTTAGATTATATAGATCAAGAAAATGATCAATTAAGAAATTTACTCGAAGTTAGAAATACACACAAATTTAAAACAGAAGCCGTCAGTATTATTTATTCGCGCTTTGATCCTTTCAATCAAAAAATTATTATTGATGGTGGTCAAAATAAAGACTTCCAACCTGGTCAACCAGTGATTGATGCATTAGGCCTTGTAGGACAAATCAGCAGTGTTTTTCCAGAAACCAGCGAAGTCACGCTCATCATTGACAAAAAAATGTCAGTGCCTATTCAAATACAAAGAAATGGTTTAAGAGCCATTACCAATGGTAATGGCCAAAATGAAACAATCTCACTTTCCTATTTACCTAATAGTGTTGATGTAATGAAAGGCGATATTTTAAAAACATCAGGCATTGATACTATTTATCCCGAGGGTATTTCTGTCGCGGAAATATTAGAGATTAGCCATGATCCAAAACTACCTTTTGCAAAGATTATTTGTAAGCCTATCTCAGCGATCCGTAATCATAGCCATGTTCTTGTAGTCACACCTATTAACAAAATTACCAATAATGTAGCGCCTATAAAACATGATCATAAAAAATAAATTACTTATTTTTTCTTTAATTATCGCTGCCATGATGAATCTTGTTCATATCAATATTTTTAATATTGATATGACGCCTGATTTTATTTTACTCGCACTTATTTTTTGGTTTTTTAAAACCCCAAATGCTGTATCTATTTTATTATTTTGGTTCGTAGGTCTTGTGACAGACATTTTTCTGGGCGACCTATTAGGTCAATATGCATTAACCTATGCGTCTTGTTATTTCATTGCACAATATTTTATGAATAAAATTATGCTTAACAATAAATATCAGCAATTATTTTATATTGGCTTCATATTTCTAAGTGGTCAGATCATTATGCTCTTGATTAATGTGATGCACGACCTTCACTATCCAGGACTTAGTTACTTCCTTCAAAGTATGATAGCCGTCCTAATCTGGCATCTATTTCATCAATTTAAATTTTTTAAATTAGATCGCTAAAGATTAATCTTTAAAGATGTCTTTTATAAAAAATAATCAAAATATCTATAAATCGCGCTACTTTTTTAAGCGAAGATTGGCGCTTCTTACAGGTCTCATATTTATTGCTTTTTTATTGATCATAAGTCGTTTTTTTTATCTGCAAATTTTTAAATACGATTTTTACAAAGACTTATCTGAGAATAATCGTATTGCTGTCATTCCCAATGTGCCCAATCGAGGCCTTATATTCGATCGAAATGGTATTATTTTGGCAGATAATTATTTTGTATATAGTTTAGAAGTCACGCCTTCAAAAGTAACTAATCTTAATAAAACGATTGAAAATCTAAAACCTATTATCGAATTAAGTGTTAGTGATCTAAAACAATTTAGAAAAATTTTAAAAGAGAGCTCATCATTAGATAGTATTCCTATCAAAACGCACTTGTCCGAAATTGAAGCTGCGAGATTTGCAGCCAATAAATTGCGATTTGAAGGCATCGAAATTAAGTCTAGATTATTTAGACGCTACCCAAAAGGTTCATTCGCCTCACATCTTATTGGCCATATTAATCGTATCAATGAGGAAGATAAGGAATCTATTAAAAAATTAGGTTTGGAGCAGAACTATAAAGGCACCGATTCCATAGGTAAATTAGGCATTGAAAAATACTACGAAGCAAGACTTCATGGCACAACTGGATTTCAAAAAGTTGAAATTGATGCCAATGGTAATTCGGTCCGAATTTTAAATAATACGCCCTCCATCGAAGGAGATACTATTACATTATCAATCGATGCAAATTTACAAGAGATAGCTGAAAATGCTTTCAATAAATATCGAGGTGCACTCGTAGCGCTCAATCCAAAAAATGGGGAGGTACTTGCTTTTGTCAGTCGCCCTAATTTTGATCCCAATCATTTTGTAGGTGGTATTGATCTTGATGAATGGAAAATACTTAATGAATCATTAGATAAACCTATGCTTAATCGCGCTATCAATGGTTTATATCCTCCAGGATCAACCATTAAACCCTTTGTGGCACTGGCGGCCCTAGAAAATGATATTCGTAAACCACCTTTTAATATTAAAGATCCTGGATTTTTTACACTTCCAAACTCAGAGCATACATACAGAGACTGGAAGCCATTTGGACATGGCACTGTTGATATTGTCATGGCGATTACAATTTCATGCGATACATTCTTTTATGGGCTGGGTATTGAATTAGGTATAAATAAACTATCTCAATTTTTATCTCAATTTGGTTTTGGAAAAGCGACCCATATTGATATGTTTGGAGAGAATGCTGGATTACTTCCATCACCCGAATGGAAGCAAAAAAGGTTTAAAAAACCTTGGTATTTAGGTGAAACTGTTATTACAAGTATCGGCCAGGGTTACACACTTGTTACACCTATGCAATTAGGACAAGCGGTAGCAACACTCGCTAATGATGGAATCACTATGCAACCAAGGCTTATTCAGTCAATTAAAAATAGTCAGACTGGGAAAATGGAAATGTTTAAAAATAAAACGGTTCAAGAATTGCATTTTAAACCTGAACATTTGGCACTCGTCAAAGAGGGTATGATCAATGTGACACAGCCTGGCGGAACTGCTGCAAGCGTAGGTGCCGGGGCACCTTATAAAATTGCTGCTAAAACAGGAACGGCTCAAGTAGTAGAGATGAAAGCTAATCAAAAATATAATCCTGATCGTATGAATGAAAGGCATCGTGACCATGCGCTTTTTATTGCCTATGCGCCTGCGGAAGACCCCACTATTGCAATAGCTTTGATTGTTGAAAATGGTGGGCATGGCGGATCAACAGCAGGTCCTATTGCAAGAAAATTAATGGATTATTATTTACTTAAAAAAGTATCTTCGAATAAAGAAGAAAATAAATTAAGTACTCTTGAATCTGAATATCACGATTAAAATTAGATCACTATGCTAGAACGTTTAACCTCACGCTTACAAAAAAATATTGATTCTATTTTGATGATCTTTATTAGCTCAGCTTTAGTTGTGGGTCTTTTTACGCTTTATAGTGCTTCAGGTCAAAATATTTTTTTAGTACTTCATCAATTATTCTATATTGGTCTTGGCTTTACATTACTTTTAATCACGGCAAGCATTCATCCTAAATATTATGAAAAATTAGCCTTACCCATTTATATCGTAGGTTTGTTATTGCTTTTTGCTGTAATGTTTGTAG
>JBEEPP010000052.1:0-5453 GCA_041191045.1 Pseudomonadota bacterium | reverse complement strand
AAAACCTGGCACTTCTAAGCATGTTACTCAACGTAATGAAGAAGATAAGGTTGAGATTTTGTCTGGCATCTTTGAAGGCAAAACAACTGGCGCACCTATCGGATTTATTATTCGAAATACAGATCAAAGAAGCCAAGATTATTCAAAAATTAAAGATGTATTCCGTCCCGGACATGCAGACTACACATATGCCCATAAATACGGCATAAGAGACTATAGAGGCGGCGGAAGATCAAGTGCTAGAGAAACCGCTGTAAGAGTTGCTGCA
Organism: Pseudomonadota bacterium; assembly: GCA_041191045.1. Lineage (GTDB taxonomy): Bacteria > Pseudomonadota > Gammaproteobacteria > Burkholderiales > Methylophilaceae > Methylopumilus. The sequence goes on along the minus strand of JBEEPP010000052.1, from coordinate 5,185 downwards.
GGGGCTATAGCTAAGAAATGGCTAATTAAAAAATATGGCATCAAAATCCGAGCTTATTTAAGTCAAATGGGCACCATTCAAATAACATTTAAAAATTGGGAAGATGTAAATCAAAATCCATTTTTTTGTCCTAATCAAGCCCAAGTTCCTGAATTAGAAAAATATTTAGATGGCATTCGCGCAGAGAGAGATTCAGTCGGTGCCAAAATTACCGTAGTGGCAGAAAATATGCCAGTAGGCTTAGGTGAGCCAGTTTTTGGTAGGCTGGATGCTGAAATTGCATACGCAATGATGAGTATAAATGCTGTAAAAGGCATTGATATTGGAGAAGGTTTTGGCTCGATTAACCAAAAAGGTAGTGAGCATGGCGATGAATTAACTCCCCAAGGTTTTTTAACGAACCATGCAGGTGGTATTTTAGGCGGCATATCAACCGGACAATCTGTTATTGCGCATATAGCTTTTAAGCCAACCTCAAGTATTCCCCAAGACCGAAGGTCAATTAATACTGAAGGTGAAGCTGTTCTGATGCAAACAACAGGTCGTCATGATCCTTGCGTTGCAATAAGGGCGACACCGATTGTTGAGGCTATGTTAGCTTTAGTCATTATGGATCAAGCATTAAGACATCGCGCTCAAAATGCCGATGTCGTTTCTCATATACCAAAAATTTAGTGAGTGCCACGCATAATCTTCACTGGCGCTTATCGCGTTTTTATTTTTTCTATTATTTTTTTGTGGGCTCGTTTGTTCCATACTGGGGCATTTATCTTCAATCTCAAAACTTTTCACCTGCAAGTATTGGTGTTCTTCTTTCTTTATTTCAAATAAGTCGTATTGTTGCTCCCAATTTTTGGGGTTGGCTGGCTGATCACACAGGTCATCGTGTTAAATGGATTAAACTTACATCGCTTTTGGGTTTGATTGGGTTTGTTGGTGTTTTTTGGGCAAAAGGATTTTTTTGGATTTTTTTGATAATGTCAGCTTTAAGTTTATTTACGAGTTCAACTTTGCCGTTAGCAGAATCTTTAACTCTTGCGCATTTAGCAACTACAGATGGACATTACAGCAGAATAAGATTATGGGGATCGATCGGATTTATTGCGGCATCTTTATTGTTAGGTTATCTAATTGATCTTCAAGGGATTAATATTTTGTTGTGGACTTTATTAATTTCTCAAGCAATTATATTTTTTTTATCAAACACTATTCCTGAAACTCAGGAGATCCATCATGCAAAAAACGATTTATCTATTTGGAATATTATCAAAACTCCTTCTGTGATAGCGCTTTTAATTGGCTGCACATTAATGGTTTCAGCACACGGAGTGCTTTACAATTTTTATTCAATTTATCTCAAAGAGCATGGTTATAGCGGCGGCACGATAGGGTGGCTTTGGGCGACTGGCGTCATCTGTGAAATTTTGATTTTTATGTTGATGCCAAAAATTTTACATCGCTATTCACTTAAAGCAATTTTGTTAGTGAGTTTATTTTTAGGCGTCATTCGGTTTATTCTTATTGGAGCCTCTCCCGACCATCTTTATCTATTATTTGTAGCACAAATGTTTCATGCTGCAACTTTCGGAAGCTTTCATGCGGCATCCATTGAAGTTATTGCTTACTATTTTAAAGGCCGGAATCAAGCGAGAGGGCAGGCAATATATAACAGTGTAGCTTATGGCATTGGTGGTACTGTCGGGGGATTGGGAGGGGGTTATTTAATTCAATATCTTGGAGGGCAAATTGGATTTATGATTGCTGCCATATCCCCACTGATTGGATTTTTAGTGATTTGGTTTGGATTAAAACTAGAGATTAAAGGAAATAAAATATTTGGCTAATTTAAATTAGCTGAAATTACCCTTCAATTAAAGCGTAAGCAGAATGATTGTGAATGGATTCAAAGTTTTCGGACTCAACTACGAAATGATCAATTCTTTTTTCTAATTTTAATTGGGCTGCAACATCTCGCACCATATCTTCAACAAATTTAGGGTTATCATATGCTTTCTCAGTCACAAATTTTTCATCAGGTCTTTTTAGAAGGCCATAAAGCTCACATGATGCTTGTTTTTCAATAAGCTCAATTAATTCTTCAATCCAAATAAATTTATTAATTTCAGCGGTGACTGTGACGTGAGATCTTTGGTTGTGCGCGCCATAATCTGATATTTTCTTCGAGCATGGGCAAAGGCTGGTTACTGGCACAATTACTTTAATTGTATTCTTAAATTTTCCATCAATAATTTTTCCAATAAAACTTACATCATAATCCAAAAGACTTTTAACCCCGGAAATAGGCGCGGTTTTATTAATGAAATATGGGAATGTCATTTCGACATCACATGACTTAGCTTCAAGTCGTTCCATCATTTCTCTTAAGATATTTTCAAAAGACTCAACAGATATTTCTCTTTCATTCATGTTTAGAATTTCTACAAATCTAGACATATGAGTGCCTTTAAAATTATGTGGCAAATAAACATACATATTAAATGTTGCAACAGTGTGTTGTGCCCCACCTGTTTTGTCCTTCACAAGCACAGGATGTCTTATAGATTTAATACCCACCTTATCAATATCCAAACTCCTTAAATCAGGGGTGTTTTGAACATCTTCAATTGGGCATGTGTGATTGCTTGTTGTCATAATTAATTGTTAGGTATTAATACTTGAGTGTAACACTAGGTTAATTTTTTCTCAATTGATTTGATAATAGAAGAAGCATCCAAACCATATTCTTTACGAAGTTGTTCTTGACTGCCTTGTTCGACAAACTTATCAGGTAAACCAAGGCGTAATGTTTGACATTTTAAATCATACTCACTGATAACTTCTAGAACTGCTGATCCAGCACCGCCCGAGATTGCGTTTTCTTCTAACGTAACAAGGAGCTTATGCGATGACGCCAAATCGCGAATTAATTTAATATCGAGAGGTTTAATAAATCTCATATTAACCACGGTCGCGTTAATCTTATCTGCAACTTTCAGAGATTCATTCAACATATTGCCGAAAGCTAAGAGAGCAATCTTTTTTCCTTTTTTAATAGTTTCAGCTTTGCCAATCGGGATAGCTGCCATCTTAGATTTTACTATTGCGCCTGGCCCTTCACCCCTTGGGTAGCGAACTACTGAAATACCCTTAAATTTAAATCCGGTAAAAAGCATTTGACGACATTCATTTTCATTACTTGGCGCCATAATAACAATATTTGGAATACACCTTAAGAATGACAAATCAAAACTACCTGAATGTGTAGGCCCGTCTTGGCCTACAATTCCGGCCCTGTCGATAGCAAATAACATAGGAATATTTTGTAAGGCGACATCGTGTATTAATTGATCGTAAGCTCTTTGAAGAAAAGTCGAGTAAATGGCAATGACAGGTTTGTAATTTTCACAGGCAAGCCCTGCTGCAAAAGTTATTGCATGCTGTTCAGCAATCCCTACATCAAAAAAACGATCTGGAAATTTTTCAGCAAATTTATTTAAGCCAGAGCCATCTGACATAGCAGGAGTAATTGCGCATAGTTTTTTATCAATCATAGCCATATCGATAATCCAATTGCCAAATACGTCGGTGTAAGAAGTCTTTTTTATTTTGGATGGTTGGGTGCCATCATCTAGATTAAATTGACCTACGCCATGAAACTTATTGGGATCAATTTCTGCGGGCTCATAACCATAACCTTTTTGGGTGGCCACATGAAGGAACTGGGGCCCTTGAAGCTCTTTAAGATTGCTGAGCGTATCAACTAATGCGTCAATATCATGACCATCAATAGGACCTATATAGTTAAAGCCGAATTCTTCAAATAAAGTACCAGGAATTACCATGCCTTTGACATGCTCTTCAGCACGCTTCGCAAATTCAAGCATAGGAGGGATAGCAGATAAAACTGCTTTACTTGAACGCTTAATACTTCCGTAAAGATTTCCCGACATAAGTTTTGCTAGATAGTTATTAAGAGCACCTACGTTTTTAGAGATCGACATATCATTATCATTCAAAATAACTAAGATATTATTTTTTGAGTTCCCGGCATTATTAAGACCTTCAAAAGCCATACCTGCGGTCATGGCTCCATCGCCAATAATTGCAATTGCTTTGTGGTGCAAGTTTTTCTTTTTAAGTGCTTCAGCCATACCTAAGGCAGCTGATATTGAGGTGCTTGAATGACCAGTACCAAAAATATCATAATCACTCTCTGCAATTTTTGGAAAACCTGAAATTCCAGACATGGCTCTTAATGAGCCCATTTTCTTTTTTCTTCCGGTTAGAATTTTATGAGGATAGGTTTGGTGCCCAACATCCCATATGAATTTATCTAGAGGGCAATCAAAAACATAATGAAGCGCAACGGTGAGCTCAATAACACCAAGATTTGATGAAAGATGGCCGCCTGTTTTTGAAACGCTTTCAATAATGAAAGTTCTTATCTCATCGCATAGTTTAGTAAGTTCGTTGCGATTAAGTTTTTTTAAATCTTTTGGTGAATTAATTTTATCAAGGAGATTCATATTAGTGCGATCGCGTCATAATTAATTCAGCCATACCAGCTAAATAATATGCTTTATCCCCGAATGGTTTGAGAGCGGTTAAAGCTTCTTCGAAATATTCAGCAGCCAATTCCTTTGATTTAGAAACACCTAGCAAAGACACAAATGTAGATTTATTATCTTTTTCATCTTTGCCAGGTGTTTTACCTAAAATCTCTTGATTTGCTTCTTTATCAAGAATGTCATCTTGAATTTGGAACATTAGTCCAATTAATTTTGAATAGGTATCTATTATATTAAGTATGTTTTTGTCGTGACTTTTAGAGGCAAGCACCGTCATTAAACAAGCTGCATTAATAAGTGCGCCAGTTTTATATTGATGCATCTTTTTAAGCTCTTCTAATGAAATTTTTTTATTAGTATTTGCAATATCTAAGGCTTGGCCTTTTGCCATACCTTCAATACCAATAGCGTTAGAGAAGGCGTGAATCATTTTTAATTGGTTGTCTGGGTTAACTTCAAGAGATGGTGAAGATAAGTAAGAAAAAGCAATGGATTGCAAAGAATCTCCAACAAGAAGCGCAGTACTTTCACCAAATTTTTTATGGCAAGATAATTTTCCACGTCTCAAATCATCGTTATCCATACAAGGCATATCATCATGAACTAAAGAATAAGCA
>JBEEPP010000051.1:0-5461 GCA_041191045.1 Pseudomonadota bacterium | reverse complement strand
ATAGCATATCTGGATTTCTAAACAAATCCATTTTATAAATCAAATCTAGAATTTGGCGTGGTTTAAGCTTTTTAAATTGCTTTAGATCGGATAAATTCAATATTGTTTTTTCAGTTAATTTCTTTACAGCATTCGGTACAGATAGCCTTGTATAAATTTTCTCTTGTAGCTTGATATTAGCTTTTATAGGGTAGAGATACATAAAAAATAAAGCTGCCTTAATTTCAGCAGAATACTTTGATTTTGCTGCGTATTCGAAACTCTTCTTCATGGAATTTTTATGTTTAACATAATTCATTTCTGGTAATAATAATTTAAGCGCTCCGCATCGATGAAGAACTTCAAACATCAAATAAGATTTTTTTTCAGAAAACCCAACAGAGAGTTCATGCCAAATTCTTTCTGATGCTACAGCTTCTATTTCTTTATTTTTTACAATCTGCTTTAAAATAAGTTCCGTCTTTGGATGTATTTTGAACTTATGAAATCGAGCAGAAAATCGAGCGATACGTAATACACGAATAGGGTCTTCCACAAAAGCTGGGCTAACATGCCGTAAAACTTTATTTTTAATGTCTTGAATTCCTTGAAAGGGATCAAAAAACTGGCCTTTCGTATCCTTAGCAATAGCATTGATTGTGAGATCTCTTCGCTTCAGATCTTCTTCTAAAGTAACCTCTTTTGAGGCATAAACTTTAAAGCCTTTATAACCTTTTGAAACTTTACGCTCTGTTCTCGCTAATGCATATTCATGATGTGTTTTAGGATGTAAAAAAACTGGAAAATCTTTACCGACCGGCTTATATCCTAATTTGACCATTTCTTCCGAAGTTGATCCTACGACTACATAGTCTTTATCTTTAACCGATAAACCCATGATTTGATCTCGCACAGCGCCGCCCACAAGATATATTTTCATTTATCGGCCAGATTTACTTCTATATAAATTATATTTAGTTCGCATAGGTAGTCTATTTTTTTTATTTTCTAGGTAATGCTCCAATCGTTCTTGAGAATATCGATATGGCATTACATATTGAGGATCCAATACATTATTAACCTGCATAGACCGCCAATTATCACGAGTCAATATTTTAATTGGCAATATTTCCATACTTAGAGCAAATATATATGAGAGTGGTTTGTTAAGGGGAATGATAAGGCGATGCAGTTTTTCTGACTTAATAATCAATTTAATAATTTCTTTAAGTGAATAAACATCGGGCCCACCTAGTTCGTAAACTTTTCCATATGTTTTTTTATCCCAAAGACTTTTAATAAGCGCTTTTGAAACATCTTCAATATAAATCGGTTGAAATTTAGATTGCGGTGATAGAAGAACTATCACTGGTAGCCATTTTACAAGCGCCTTAAACATATTAATAAAATTATCTCTTGCCCCAAAAATAATCGAAGGTCTTAATATGGTTAAATTTAAATCTTTCTGATTAAGTAATGTAGTTTCACCATGCGCTTTTGATTTGAGATATAAACTTGGAGCCTTAAAACTTGCGCCTAAGGCACTAAGGTGGATAAGCCGCTTAATCCCCAAATTTTTCATCGTATTAGCTAAATGGCTTGGCCATAGATGATGAATCTTATCAAAAGAATCTTTTTTAGATTGATGAAGAATACCTAAGAGGTTAATAACAGCATCTGTATTTTTTAAATCTTTTTTTACTTGCGTCAAATTATCAAGATCGAAGTCAAATATTTGGATATCCGGATTCACCGTCCAATATTTAATTTTTTCTTTATTCCGTGAAAATAATTTTAGACGACAATTGGATTGATTTAGTGCTAAGACAATACTAGAGCCTAAAAAGCCTGAAGCTCCAAAAATTGCAATTGTTTTCTTTGATTGAGCCACTTGATGTTAAAGCAATCTTATTATAAATATAAGTATAAGAATTAATGTGATGTTAGTTGTAAGCTTTAAATATTTTAAATATTTTTTATTTTTTGTATTTAAATATAAAAAAGTAAATGCTATCAATATTGCGAGCAATAAAAATATACAAAATCTTAAAATGTTCATTAGTAAACTCCCGCTATTTCTTGATTTAAAATGCCACTCTTAGATTTAATATAGCGCGCTGCTAAATTTGATGTCTTAGGATCTTTACTGTCTAAAGTAATAAGGCTCCAACTTTCTTTATCAGAAAGCAATTCGAGCAATAATTTATTATTTAATTCATGACCTGATTTGTAGGCTTTAAAATTGCCTATGATCGAATAACCTAACATATAGAGATCGCCAACAGCATCTAATATTTTATGTCGCACAAATTCGTCGTTGTATCGGAGTCCATCCGTATTAATAATCTTATACTCATCTAAAACAATTGCATTATCAAGCGACCCACCTCTTGCTAATCCATTAGATCTTAAGTATTCGACTTCCTGCATAAATCCGAACGTGCGAGCGCGACTAATTTCTGTGACATAGGATTCATCATAAAAATCTAGGGCAACTTTATTCGTTGATTCATCAAATACTGGATGAGGGAAGTCGATTGTAAAATCAACTTTAAATCCTTCATAAGGTTCGAATCTTGCCCATTTGTCCTTATCTTTAACTTCTATGACATCATTTATCAGTACAAATTTTTTAGGGGCATCCTGTTCTTTAATTTGTGCAGTTTGAAGAAGGTAAATAAATGATATAGAACTTCCATCCATAATCGGTACTTCAGAGCCATTCAATTCAATAATAATATTATCGATGCCTGAAGCAGACAATGCTGACATTAAATGTTCAACTGTAGCTACACGCGAAGCATCTTGCCCAATGGCTGAACACATCTTCGTATCTTTAACTGCATCAGGGCTCACTTTAACTTCGTGATTTTCCTTTTGATCAACTCTACGAAAGACAATACCTTGGTCAACTTCAGCAGGTTTGAGTGTCAAAGTCACTTTTTCGCCATTATGCAGGCCTACACCACAAGTCTGGACAGATTTTTGAATGGTTCTCTGTTTAATCATTAAATACTTATTCGCCTTTTTTTCTTAAGAATGCTGGGATATCGTACTCTTCCATACCTGACATTTTCATGATTTCAACTTGCGCTCTATTCTCATTTGAACTGAATACATCCGGCTCATCATCCATAACAGCCTCATCTTCAATGACAGGTGACTTATTTTGCATAATTGGTCTAGGCTCTATCCGTGGCATTCTTTGTTTTACATTTTGCGCCAAACCTGTTGCTACAACTGTGACTCGTATCGAATCTCCCATTGCCTCATCAATAACATTACCAACAATGACAGTAGCATCAATCGCTGCAAACTGTTTAATTGTTTCCATCACCTCATGGTATTCCTTAAGTGTAAATTTACTGCTTGCTGATATATTGACTAATACACCTCGCGCATTTACTAAATTAACATCTTCTAAAAGTGGACTAGCAACTGCGGCTTGAGATGCTTTGTATGCTCGATGCTCTCCTTGCGCCACACCAGAACCAATCATAGCCATACCCATTTCACCCATAACCGTCTTCACGTCAGCAAAGTCCACATTAACTAATCCTGGGCTATTAATAATTTCTGAAATACCTGAGACTGCGTTATGTAATACATCATTAGCGGCATTAAAGGCTTCTAAGAATGGGATATGCTCTCCTAGCACTTCCATTAATTTTTCATTTGGAATAACAATTAAAGAATCTACATGTTGAACTAACTCATTAATACCATCGGTCGCTATTGCTGTTCTTTTGCCTTCAAATAAAAAAGGTTTTGTAACAACCGCGATAGTTAAAATACCTAATTCTTTAGCAATTTGTGCAATTATAGGTGCAGCGCCTGTTCCTGTACCACCGCCCATACCTGCGGTTATAAATAACATATCAGCGCCTTTAATAGAGCTAATAATTTTCTCTTTATCATCGATAGCTGCTTGTTTACCAATTTCGGGTTTAGCACCAGCACCTAAGCCTTTAGTCATTGCTTGACCAATTTGCAATATATGACTTGCACGACTTTTTTTCAGTGCTTGCATATCAGTATTGGCGCAGATGAATTCAACACCCGTTAAATTCTTATCGATCATATGATCAATAGCATTGCCGCCACAGCCGCCTACACCAATGACTTTTATAATGGCATTTTGTGACTTGCTATCAACGACTTCAAACATATACTATCTCCAAGAATTAAAAGTTACCTTGAAACCAATTCTTCATTTTCATAAAGATTTGATTTATTGAATTGCCATCAATTTGATTCATCATTTCTTTTTCTAACTGACCTTTGCCCATAAGTAATAATCCAACACCTGTAGAGTATCTTGGATTATCAACAACCTCAGACAAGCCGCCTACATTTCTTGGTGTACCAATCCTAACTGGCATTCTAAATACACTTTCCCCAAGATTAACCATGCCTTTCATTAAGGATGATCCGCCTGTAATCACAATGCCAGAAGCTATCATATCTTCCATACCACTTCGTTTCAACTCACTTGCAACAAGCTCATAAAGCTCAACTAATCGAGCTTCAATGACTTCTGCTAATGAAAGTGTTGAGATAGTTTTAGACTCTTTTCCATCGACCACAGGAATTTCAATTTGCTCTGAGGCTGAAGCTAAACTTCTTGCAGCATAACCATGTTTAATTTTTATCTCTTCAGCAGATGGTAAAGGAGTTCTGAATGCCACTGCAATATCATTATTAATTTGATCGCCCGCAATTGGAATGACAGCTGTATGACGAATAGATCCATGTCTTAATACTGCGATATCAGTTGTTCCCCCGCCAATATCAACCAAACATACGCCCAATTCTTTTTCATCATCAGTAAGGACTGCCATACTTGAAGCTAAAGGTTGCAACACCAATTCAGATACTTCAAGACCACAACGCTTAATACATTTGACAATATTTTGGGCGGCTGCAATCGCGCCTGTCACAATATGAACTTTCACTTCTAATTTCATACCACTCATACCAAGAGGCTGTCTTACGTCCTCCTGCCCGTCGATTACATATTCTTGCGTCAAAATATGAAGCACTTGTTGATCATTAGGAAGTGTAATAGCACAAGCAGTTTCAATCACTTTATCCACATCTAATTGAGAAACTTCGGTATCCTTAATTTTCACCATGCCGTGTGAATTGATACTTTTAATATGGCTACCAGCGATACCGGTATACACATCAGTGATTTTGCAATTTGCCATGAGCTCAGCTTCTTCAATTGCTCTTTGAATCGCTTCCATAGTGGAATCGATATTGATGACGACGCCTTTTTTTAATCCTTTTGAGCTATGCTGCCCTAATCCAATCACATTCAATAAGCCGTCTGGTTGTAACTCGGCAACAATTGCCACAATCTTAGATGTTCCAATATCTAGACCAACGATGAGATTTTTTTCTTCTTTTTGTTTAATCATATAAGCGGCCTCTCACCACTATCTATTTTTTGAATGGGTTCAGTAGATTTTTTAATCGC
>JBEEPP010000050.1:0-5505 GCA_041191045.1 Pseudomonadota bacterium | reverse complement strand
AAAAGCGATTGAATATGCTATAGAACATAAAAAAAGATCAGTCACACTAGTCCACAAAGGCAATATTATGAAATTTACTGAAGGTGGATTTAAAGAATGGGGTTATCAATTAGCTCAAGATGAATTTGGGGCTAAACCTATTGAAGGTAAATCCAGTTTTATTTGCCCTAATGGCCTTATCATCAAAGATTGCATTGCTGACGCTTTTCTTCAAGAAATATTACTTCACCCAAGCGAATATGATGTCGTAGCCACCCTCAACCTTAACGGGGATTACATTTCAGATGCGCTAGCTGCTCAAGTTGGTGGTATTGGCATTGCTCCGGGCGCTAATTTATCAGACTCAACGGTTATTTTTGAAGCTACCCATGGAACCGCGCCAAGTATTGCAGGTAAAAAAATTGCCAATCCCAGCTCTTTAATTCTTTCGGCTGAAATGATGTTAAGGCATATTGGCTGGATTGAAGCTGCCGATACCATCTCGATAGCATTCAGAAAAACATTAGTGGCTCAAAAAGTCACTCAAGACTTCTCATCACAATTAAATAATGTTTCGCCATTATCTACAGATGATTTTGCTGATGCCATCATAAGTTACATGTAAAAAAGCCCGCTTAAGCGGGCTTTTTTATTCAGTTTGGAACTAGGCTTTATTTATATTTGAAGCTTGCTTGCCTTTTGGTCCGTCTGTAACGTCAAAAGTAACTCTTTGACCTTCTTTAAGACTTTTATATCCTGTGTCTACGATTGCTGAGAAGTGAGCAAATAAATCATCACCACCATCATCAGGAGTAATAAAACCAAAACCTTTTGAATCATTAAACCACTTTACTGTACCTGTTGCCATTTCATAAATCCTTAACTTTAAACAAGGGAGGCCCCCCAAAAGTTTGAATCAAGAACTAAAGCACTACTTAAATATAAATTAAAGCTAGCTAAATAAAACTCGAAACCAAACACCTGGGAGCTTTTTTACGTGGTTTAGCTATAAATGTCAAGCTATTTGTTACTTTAAAAAGGACTTAAGACTTTGTGCTATTGAGCGCTTTTTCTATTTCCTTATAGGGCTGAGCACCTAACATTCGCTTCCCATCTGAAAAAATTAAGGTAGGCGTTGATGTGATACCTAATTTTGAGCCTAACTCTAGTATTTGTTCTGTGGGTGGCTGACACGTGACTTTCCCTGAAGGGAGTGCATCGTTAATTGCCCAATCTGCCCAAGCTTTTGACCGGTCTTTAGCACACCAAATCAACTGTGATTTATTCTTTGCGTCAGGATGAAGCTTTTCGATAGGGAATAAAAATGTATAAATTGTCACATTATTAAGATGTGTAAATTCATTTTGCTCAAGACGTTTGCAAAAAGGGCAATCAACGTCTGCAAAAACAACTAACTTTCTCGAGCCATCACCTTTAACTGTTTTAATAGCGGAATTAAGGGGAAGAGATGAAAAGTCTACTTTGGTAAGATCTTCAAGGCGCTCGCCGGTTAAATCTTTTTTTGTTTTAGGATCTACGATATGGCCTTCTGCAATAAGAAAGGAAAACTTCTCATCTGTATAAATAATTTGACCTCCCATAAAAATTTCATAAAGCCCACTATAGGAAGTCTTCTTAATACTCTCTACTTTATATTTAGGGTACGAGGCCTCAATCATTTTTTTTAAGCTAACTTCATCAGCCATTAAATAGAATGAAGGAAAAAATAAAATAAATAAGGCGATTTTTTTAAAAGTTGTCATCTAATGAGCTGCTTTCTCTATAAGAATTTTTTTAATTAAATGGTTTTGATTTATTTTGTTAAATCCAAAATTAATCACAAAATCAGGAATAACACTCTGGGATGAAAAAATATGGCTCAAATGATTCGTTAAATAAGTTAAAGACAATATATCGGTCTTTCTATTTCGATTGTATTTTTTTAGGAATTGCTTTAAACCAAGATCATGATGATATTTTTTATTTGAGTTTAACAATTCATCAAACTCTATCACATCTCTTAAACCTAAATTTAAGCCTTGACCTGCGAGAGGGTGAACTTGATGTGCGGCATCTCCAATTAGAATAACTCGCTCTGCAATTAATGATTCATTAATTTTCATACTCAAAGGAAAATATTGTCTCTTAGACAAAATATTAATATCTCCAAACTTTTCACCTAAGTCTTTTTTAAACTTAAGCAGAAACATTGCATCATCTATTTTTTTATATTCATCTAGGATATTGTCATTTAAAGAAAAAACGACAGAATATTCATCTGTGTGAATTGGTAAAAGCGCCAAGATGCCATCTTGCATGAATTTTTGATAAGCACACCCTTGATGAGCTTTAGCACATTTAATATTAAATACTAGAGCCGTTTGATTAAATGCTTTGTTCTTAAAGTCAATAGACGTTTGGCTTCGCACCCAAGAATTGGAACCGTCAGCTCCAATGACCAATTTAAATTGATATCTTTTGCTCTTTGCATCAACAAGATTAATATGATCCATTTCAATGCTTAATGACTCAGCGCTATCAATTTTTATTTCATTATAACTAATTTTGCTTATTCGATTCTTAAAAGCGCTTTCAAGATCATCATGATTGATAATAAACGCAAGCTCATTCATTCCAGCATCACAGGCATCAAAACTTAATGATGCATTTTCTTTATCAGAATAAACTCTGATTTTATTTACTGGAGACATGTCATCTTTGTTTAAGAAATCACAAACACCATTTTCTTCTAGCCATTTTTTAACGCCGGGTGTAATGGTATAAAATCTTGGGTCAGTTGTATTATTGTTAATAATTTTTGAATGAGATAGCAGGCTTGTCTTGATAGCATATTTATCTAGAGTGACTAATGTCGCCATGCCAGCGATACCTGAACCCATAATCAATACATCACTTGAGCTTTCTTTCATTTACCGAAACTCATTTTATTTACTAAAAAATTTTTAATAGGTTTAAAATTATCTAAAAGAGATAAGCTCATACCTCTTGTCAAGGAAAGGAAAACCAAATCATTCGAAAAAATGTTTACTAAAGAATCTGTAAAAAAAAGTGTCTTTTTTGTTTCTGATTTTCTTAACATATAATATTGATTGATAAAACATTCAGATCCTACCTGAGAGGGTTCTGATTCATTTATTAATTTTGACAAATTATAGGCATCTCTAATGCCAGTATTAAATCCCTGTCCTGCGACTGGATGCATTGTTTGAGCAGAATTACCAATAACAACCATACGTTTTTTTGGAAACTCTTCAAGGATAATTTTTTTGAGTGGAAATGTAATAAAATTATCAGAATCAAGAAACTTTCCCACTCTGTCTCCAAAATGCTCATGTAATTTTTCTAAAAATAATTTTTTTGGTGCTTTAGCTAACGCTTGAATATCTTCATCTTTGCCAGTCCAAACCAAAGAAAATTCTTTGGATCCATTAGGCAAAAGTGCAATAGGTCCCATGGAAGTAAAACGTTCATACGCAATTTTATTAGGGGGAATCTCAGAAGTGACTTTAGTTACAAGTGCCGTATGATTGTAACTAGTTTCTTTTTTCTTGAGGCCTTCAATTAAGCCTGTAGTATTTTTTCCACCATCAGCTAACGCTAAAAGTGCTGCCTCGATAGGGAGATCTTTATTGCCTCCATACAAAATTGATCTATCTTTTTCATTTTTAATGGCCGACACTTCGAACTCATAAGTGATCTTTATTTTTGGAGATTGATTAACTGCTTCTTCAAGCGCCTTTGATAAAGCACCATAAGAGACAATATAGCCTAAAGCTGGCAAATTATGTTGGCTAGCCGATAATAAAGTACGCCCAAAACTATTCTTTTGGCTTGTGTGAATATCTTTTATTTCACTAATTTTTTTTTCTAATGAGCTCCAAATACCGAGATCTTCAAGAATGAGTTTTGTGCCGTAAGATAGAGCTAATGCACGTCCGTCAGAATGTGAATCATTTTTTCTTCTTGATTCTAAAAGATGTGAATTTTGATTCTGCTTTGCAAGTAATAATGAAAATACCAGCCCAACTGGGCCGGCACCCACAATGAGATATTCTGAATTTTTCATTTTGCCATCAGGGTTTCAATCGACTCTATTGTCTTTGGGCTATCTTTTGTAAGTATTTCATATCCATTATGAGTAACTAAAACATCATCTTCGATTCTTATTCCAATATTCCAAAATTCTTTTGGAATATTTGCAGACGGTCTAATATAGCAGCCTGGCTCCACCGTTAAAGTCATACCCGGTTTTAATTGCTTCCATTCATGCGCTATCGTCTTATAGTCGCCTGCATCATGAACATCAAGGCCTAACCAATGGCCAGTTCTATGCATATAAAATTCTTTATAGGCGCCTGTTTCATAAATTTCCTGATGGCTTCCTTGGCATAAACCAAAGTCTTTGAATCCATCTATCAAAACTGATAATGCTGCTTCATGAGGCTCATTCCAATTATGGTTAGATGAGACTTTACTTAATGCTGCGCTTTGTGCTTCTAATACCAATTGGTAAAAATCTTTTTGTATTTTTGAAAATTTACCACTTGCGGGAAATGTTCTTGATACGTCGGATGCGTAACCTTCTAATTCACATCCAGCATCTATAAGAATAAGATCGCCATCTTGAATTTTAGAATTATTATCAACGTAATGTAATGTACATGCATTTTTTCCAGCAGCAACAATAGACTGATACGCTGGTGCGCGAACCCCATGACTCATAAATTCATGCAAAATTTCAGCTTCAAGTTCATATTCATACATATTAGGGCTTACAGATTTCATTGCACGGTTATGGGCACGAGTTGCAATTTTTGCTGACCGCTTCATTATGTCAATTTCAAAGTCGCTTTTTATAAGCCTCATTTCATCAGCTATATGACTGATATCTTCGATCAATTGAGGTGCTTTAATTCCAGATCTAGCCTTATCTCGCAAAACTTTAATCCAATCATTAATTTTTTTATCATTATGCGCATCTTGCCCTATTCGATAATATATTTTTTCGTGCCCTGAAATTTCTTTTAAAGCAATCTCATCCAATAAATTTATGTCATAACACTCATCAAATAAAAAAACTTCTTTTGCCTCTTTTGGCCCATACATAAAACCATTCCATATCTCCATCTCTAAATTTTTATTGCGACAAAATAGTATGGTCTTAGGAGACTGTCCACCTAATACAAATAATACTGACCGAGGCTCAGGAAATCCTGAAAAATAGTGGAAATAGCTATCTGAGCGATAAGGATAATGGCTGTCTCGATTTCTAATTACCTCATGAGTATTAAAAATGATTGCTACGCCATCGCCAATTTTTTCAGTTAACGAATTTCTTCTTTTTTTAAATTCCTGATAATTTTTATGGTTCATTTTTAATTAACTCTTCAATTTTTCTTTTAGTAAAAGATTAATTTCATTTAATCTCTCTGGCGTTCCTATATCAAACCAAAGCCCTTGATATGCTTCCCCGCTGATGTATTTCAAATCAATTAATTTTTTAAG
>JBEEPP010000049.1:0-5568 GCA_041191045.1 Pseudomonadota bacterium | reverse complement strand
GCTGCTGTTGAATCTGCACGCCTAAGATTCAGACCTATTGTCATGACATCCATGGCATTCGTTTTTGGTATTGTGCCGCTTGTCTTTGCGACAGGTGCCGGTGCAGCCGCACGACAATCTATGGGCACTGGTGTTTTCGGCGGTATGATCTTGGCAACTTTTATTGCGACTATTTTTATTCCGCTATTTTTTGTATGGTTAAGTAAACATCAAAAAGATCGTATTGGAAGTTATATCAAAATTGCTGAAGAGTTTAAAAATAAACAATGAAGATCATATTTTTAATATCGTTGATTTTGATTACAAGTTGCACTCTCGTTGGGCCTGACTATAAACGTCCAGAAATTAATTTACCTAATACTTATCATCAAGAAGTTAATAAGGAAAATATAGCCACAGATTTAAATAATTGGTGGAAGCTTTATCAAGACCCGGCACTTGATGACCTCATGGATAAAGCATTAAATAAGAATGTAGATATAAATGCAGCCATTGCACGATTAGAAGAGGCTGATGCATATTTAAAACAAGTAGGAGCCGCTCTAATACCTTCTGTAGATTTAACGTCTCAGGGAAATCGCAGCAAAGCAACAGAAACTGGCATTATTCCTCCAAGCTTTGTACAGCCTTTTCGTAAAAATTTTAATATTCAATTAGGCACATCGTTTGAGCTAGATTTTTGGGGGAGATTACGTCGAGCAAAAGAATCAGCGCGCGCAGAATATATTGCATCTCAATATTCAAAAGATACTGTGGTACTGAGTCTACAAAGCACACTTGCAAGTAATTACTTATTATTACGCAGTATTGATTCACAAATAGTAGCTTTAAAAGATAATGTGGTATCTCGCAAAGAAAATTTAGAACTAACCAAAAAGCGTTTGGAGAGTGGGCTTATATCAGCGCTCGATCTTCATCAAGCAGAAGCAGCTTTAAATAATCTTTCAGCTCAACTTAGCGATCTTCTGCGTCAACGTGAAATCGTTGCGAATCAGCTTATTCTTTTATCGGGTCATATGAATTTAAATATTCCAGAAAATAAATTAGATGCCTTAGTCACACCTCCTATACCTCCGGCTAATATGCCCTCATCACTTTTAGAATCAAGACCAGATATTAAAGAAGCTGAACAAATAATGATTGCAGCTAATGCAAATATTGGCGTTGCTAAAGCAGCTCTTTTTCCAAATATTGTTCTTACAGCAAATTTCGGGAGAGAAAGTGCTGAATTAAAAAACATCGATAAAACTGGTTCAGATATATGGGGTATCGGTTTGGGATTAACACTGCCAATTTTTGATTCAGGAAGAGCACAAACGAAAGTTTCTCAAGCGACAGCCAAACAAAAACAGGCGCTTAGCTATTATGAGTCTTCTATACAAAATGCTTTTAAAGAAGTGAATAACGCGATCGTTTCTTTAAAAGAATATACTGAACAGGAAAATGATTTAAAACTTACGCAAGACGCAGCAAAGAAAGCAATGGATATTGCATCAAATCGCTTCAAAGCTGGTTATTCAAGCTATCTAGAGTATCTTGATGCTCAGCGCGTATACAACGATGCATCGATTGCATATATTCAAAAAAGACAATTGAGACTTATGGCGAGTGTGGAACTATTTAAATCTTTAGGTGGAAGTTGGTCTACTCAATAAAATCTTTAAATTAATTATTTAAAGATTTTTTAGCTTTTTCTATCGCCTTTTTAACTTGATCATAGGACGTACCGCCTATGTGATTTCTGGACTTGATTGACCCCTCAAGCGTGAGATGTTTATATACATCACTTGAAATCATCTTACTAAATTTTTTCAATTCATCTATTTTAAGTTCTGACAAATCACACTTGTTTTTTATAGCTGCTTGTACAGCTTTTGCAACAATTTCATGTGCATCTCTAAATGCTACGCCTTTGATCACAAGATAATCTGCTAAGTCAGTGGCAGTAGCGTATCCTTTTAAAGTCGCCTCTTTCATATTTTTTTCATTGACGGTGATGCCTTTTAGCATATCTGCATAAATAGTCAGCACATCTAAAATTGTATTAGCGGTATCAAAAAGAGGCTCTTTATCTTCTTGGTTGTCTTTATTATAAGCAAGGGGTTGTGCTTTCATGAGCATAAGAAGGCCCATTAAATGACCTGTCACTCTTCCTGTTTTGCCTCTCACTAATTCTGGCACGTCTGGATTCTTTTTTTGCGGCATGATCGACGAACCGGTACAAAATCTATCGGCAATTTCTATAAATCCAAACATTGGACTCGACCACATAATAAGCTCTTCTGAAAATCTTGATAAATGTGTCATTAATAATGAAGCTACAAAAGTAAATTCAATTGCAAAATCTCTATCTGAAACTGCGTCTATAGAGTTTTCACATATGCCATCAAATTTAAGTTTTTTAGCTACCTTGTTTCTATCAATAGGGTAACTTGTACCCGCAAGTGCTGCTGCTCCGAGCGGCAATTGATTCATTCTTTTTTTAGCATCTTCAAATCTTGCAAGATCTCTTTGCAACATTTCATAGTAAGCCATCAAATGATGACCGAAAGTCACAGGCTGGGCCACTTGAAGATGTGTGAAGCCAGGCATGATTGTTTTTTGATGTTTCTCTGCTAACTGAACAACGGACAACTGAAGCGTTCTAATTTTTTGGGTCGTTTCATCTGTAATCGCTCTTAACCATAACCTCAAATCAGTGGCGACCTGATCATTTCTTGATCTGCCTGTATGTAATTTTTTACCGGCCTCACCAATTTTATCCGTTAATCTTTTTTCAATATTTAAATGTACATCTTCTAAATCGACTGACCATTTAAAGGTGCCCATTAAAATTTCTTTTTGAATATTCTGTAAGCCACCTTGAATCGCTTTTAAATCTTTTTGTGTGATAATTTTTTGTGTAGCTAACATTTCAGCGTGAGCCATTGATCCTTCAATGTCGTAAAGACCTAATTTCTGGTCGAAGTTAATCGATGCTGTAAATCTTTTAACGAGTTCTGTCACAGGCTCATTAAATCTGCCTGACCAATTCGCTTTTTTTGTATCTTTTTTAGCCATAAGTGAAAGTATATGCTAAAGCTTATGATTTTCTAAATTTTCAATAGCCTAGCTTATGATAAAATGATTTATTCGTTTTAATTTCAACTATGACCCAGCCTAAACACATAACCATCGCGACGCGCGAAAGTGAGCTTGCGATTTGGCAAGCCGAATATATTAAGTCACAACTTTTATCTTTATATCCGAGATTAGAAGTGAGTATTCTTGGTATGACAACCCAAGGTGATAAAACGCTTAATAAATCTCTCTCTAAAATTGGTGGTAAAGGTCTTTTTATTAAAGAACTTGAAGTCGCATTACAAAATAAAGAAGCTGATATTGCTGTACATTCTCTCAAAGATTTACCCATGCATTTAAGTGATGAATTCATGATTGCCGCAATTGGGAAGCGAGAAGATGCAAGGGATGCGTTCATTTCTAATGACTTTGGAGCGCTCGAGATGCTGCCTCCTGGAAGTGTTGTAGGCACTTCAAGTCTTCGCCGACAAAGTCAACTACAACGTCGGTTTCCTGAGCTGGTTATTGAGCCTTTACGAGGTAATTTGCAAACCCGATTAAGAAAACTCGATAAAAAACAATATCAAGGAATTATTTTGGCAGCGGCTGGACTCATTCGACTCAAATTAAAAACGCGAATCCGACAATATATGTCTCCTGAAAATTCAGTTCCTGCAGTGGGGCAAGGTGCGCTTGCTATTGAAATATTAAAAGTACGAGCTGATCTTGTTGAGCTATTAAAGCCACTTCATCATTATGAGACGGCTCAGTGTGTTTTAGCTGAAAGAGAAATGAGTCGAACTTTAGGTGGTAGTTGTACTGTGCCTCTTGGCGCGCATGCCATTATTGAAAATAAATTACTTAAACTACAAGGCTTTGTCGCTTCTATTGATGGAAAAGAAATGGTCAAAGATAAAGTTGAAGGCTCCATTGAAGACGCTGAAAAGCTTGGCGAAAAACTAGCTAAACAACTTCTTGATCAAGGTGCAGATAAAATTCTAGCAAGTCTTGCGATATGAGTAGAAAAGAACTCCATCAAACAGGTATTGTAATTACACGCCCCTCTCATCAAACAGCTGAAATTAAAGCTTTGGTGAACGAGCACCAAGGACATCCAATTGAATTTCCATTGCTTGAAATCAAGTCAAAAAGCCAAAATGAAATTTTTCAAAATATCGTTTTGAAATTAGATGATTATGATTGGGCTATTTTTATTAGCTCAAATGCAGTTCAATTTGGTATGCCGGTAGTAAAACAGGCATTTCACACATTACCTAAGTTAACCCAATTTGCAGCTATTGGGCCATCTACTCAAAAAGCATTGAAATTATTTGATGTAAATAATGTACTCATTCCAGATGAAAACTTTGATAGTGAAGGTTTGCTTGCTACCAAGGAAATGAATGATATTAAAAAGAAAAAAATTGTAATTTTTAGAGGTGAGGGCGGTCGAGAAACTTTGGCAGAAACATTAAGGGCTCGAGGCGCTGAGGTCACTTATGCGGAATGCTATACGCGAACTTTTCCTCAGAGTAATTTAGATTTACTTAAGGCTTTTTCCGAAAAAATTCATATTTCAGCAGTGTTTATTACAAGCTCGGAAGCATGCAAAGAATTTGTTCGTTTAAGCCGTTTGAAAGATATGAATTTTTTAAAAGATGTTCTTTTTATAGTAAATCATCCAAGAATGGTAAGCGTGCTTGAAAGAGAATCTTTTATGACTTTTGCATCAGACGAGCCGTCTGATCAATCAATGATGAGTAAACTTTTAGAAATAATCGATCACTAATTTTTTAATAAAAAATTATCTATACGTATTTTACGCTATTCAACTTAACACTGCGTATTGTGGATTGTGTAATAAAACTCAAATGCTAAATTAGTGACTCTTTAATTCACTATGCCGTATATGAAACTTGTTGGAAAGCTTGGATTGCTTATAAGTATTATTCTGTCTATTTTAGTCGGTCTTAATAATTTAAATTGTTCTTGGCTCTTGATTATCATCATATTTCAAACTATCAGTTATTATTTTTTTCATTTCAAAAATTTTAAATTTAAAAAAATAGGAAAAAGAAATAATCCGTTCGTTAAGGAATTACCTCGTCATTTAATTACTCATTCCTTTATTGTCCTCATTTGTTTTAGCATTGGATTCGGTATCAATATTTTTCTTGGTCATGAAGTTTATGCTTCGCTTTTAGGACATATTACAAAAATTTTTCATGCTATTAAATTTACAATAGGCGCTGTAAAGCAAGCTATGATTGAGTTTTATAACGCTATATTACAAAGTCGTTTTAATTAAAAATTATTTGCTTTGTATATACGCTATCAATATTTTGGAACTTATTGAAAATATTTAGGTCCTTAAAAGTGAGTCGTATTTTTGTAGATAAAAATTGTGGCTCATGTATAATGCGCGTCAAATCGTGCTTTATTCACGATTCAATATGTATCTCTTTGATACTTATTTTTGTTTAATTAATATTTAAGGAAATTACATGT
>JBEEPP010000048.1:0-5576 GCA_041191045.1 Pseudomonadota bacterium | reverse complement strand
AGGGGATGGTGTAGCGATGGCATGGCGCGCGGGCTGCAGGGTTGCTAATATGGAATTCATTCAATTTCATCCCACCTGCCTATACCATCCTAAAGCCAAATCTTTTTTAATCTCTGAAATTGTAAGAGGTGAAGGCGGTCTTTTAAAATTACCCGATGGATCTCGCTTCATGGATGACTATGACGAGAGAGGTGAGCTAGCCTCACGCGATATTGTGGCGCGCGCGATTGACTTTGAAATGAAGAAGCGCGGTATCGATTGTGTCTATTTAGATATCTCACATAAGTCACCGGATTTTATTAAGTCGCAATTTCCGACGATCTATGCACGCTGTTTAGCATTAGGAATCGATATCACGAAAGAATGGATTCCAGTGGTCCCTGCTGCGCACTATAGCTGCGGAGGTGTGATGACTGATTTATCGGGTCAAACCGATTTAGCGCATCTTTATGCGATTGGTGAAACGGCTTATACAGGTCTTCATGGTGCAAACCGTTTAGCGAGTAATTCACTTCTTGAATGTTTGGTATTTGGTGATGCGGTTGCAAAACATATTCTGAATTCAAAAGTAGATGCATCCAGTATTGATTTACCTCACTGGGATGAGAGCCGTGTGACCGACGCAGATGAAGAAATTCTAATCACGCACACATGGAATGAATTGCGGCGATTCATGTGGAATTACGTTGGTATTGTAAGAACCAATAAACGTTTATCGCGTGCGCTTCATCGTATTCATATGTTACGTGATGAGGTGCATGAGTTTTATACCAACTTTAAAGTAAGTCACAATCTCATTGAGTTAAGGAATCTTTTACAAGTAGCAGAACTCATTGTGGAGTCAGCCATCGCAAGACATGAAAGTCGCGGGCTTCACTTTAGTCGCGATTACCCAAAACAATTAAAGGTTACAAAGCCTACGATTCTGAAGCCCTCTAATTTTTACACCCTCCTCGATCACGATCACGGACATTAAAATAATTATAAAAAAGTCGCACCTCACTCCTTTTATCCCCTATAAAATATTAAAAAACATTTGAAGGAAATTTTATGCAAGTCTCCATGAACACAGTAGTCACCATGACCTATGAACTTAAAGATGCTGATGGCGTTGTTTTAGAATCAAGTGATCAGCCTGTAGCTTATCTTCATGGGGGCTATGACAACATTTTTCCAAAAGTGGAAGAGGCTATGCATGGAAAAAATATTGGCGACACGATTGAATTGGCGCTTGAGCCTGTCGATGCTTTTGGAGAATACGATGCAGAACTTGTTCAAATAGAGCCTGAATCAGCTTTTCCTAAAGAGAATTTAAAAGAAGGTGCGCAATTCGAAGGAGAAGATGAAACCGGTGAAGTCATCTTGTATACAGTGACAAATATTGCCGATGGAAAAGTTGTCGTCGATGGCAATCATCCATGGGCGGGTCAACGTATTATATTTAAAGCGACCATTAAAGACGTCCGCTCTGCAAATCAAGAAGAAGTGTCTCATCAGCACGTGCATGGCGCTGGTGGTCATCATCACTAAAAAGTCCTTATTTTAAGCTTGAATTTTTTAAAAAATATGTCATATTAATTACGTAAGAGATATTTTTGTTAACTTTAAGCGACAAAGGAGTGTTGAATGAAAGCTATTTATAAGTCCCTGATTCACATTTTAATCACAAGTCTTATCCTTGTTCCATTTAGTCTTAATGCGGCAATGATCTCGACAGACAAAGCGTTTAAGACAGAGCAAAGTGTTGAGAATAAAAACAAAGTACTTGAGTTTTTTGACCGTGCAGACGTAGTAGCTAAATTTGAGTCTATGGGTGTTACACCTCAAATGGCTAAAGAACGAGTCAATGCGATGACACAAGCAGAAGTTAATCAAGTTGCAAAAAATATTGATTCACTTCCAGCAGGTGGCGATCTTACGATTACAACAGTCGGTTGGATTGGTATCTTACTTGTTGTTGGTTTCTTAGCTTGGCTCTACAATAAATAAAATTTTTAAATCTGCTTTTCAAAAAGCCTGCCTCTGTGTGGGCTTTTTTATTATCTTAAGCCTATTAAGCGGCTGTGCTAATCTTCCTCAAACCGCAGCTATTTTGGAGCGCCTACCCTCCGATATTCCATCGCGTGTTGAATTAGAAAATGTGCCTTTTTTCCCTCAGGATGACTACCAATGTGGTCCTGCATCATTAGCGACAGTCCTTAACGCCTCTGGCATTAAAATTGAACCTGAAGCGTTAGTGAGCCAAGTCTATATCCCATCCAAAAAAGGGAGTCTTCAGATTGAAATGCTTACAGCGATTAGACGGCAAGGACGCATCGCTTATGAACTCCAACCGCAACTTATAGATATCTTAAGAGAAATTCACGCAGGTCGTCCTGTCTTGGTCCTTGAAAATTTTAATTCAGGCTTTTCACAAACATGGCACTATGCGGTCGTCGTAGGCTACGATCTCAAGCGCGAAGAAATGATCAGTCGATCTGGGGTCAATCGACGAGAGACTTTATCCTTCAATACTTTTGAGTATATTTGGAAGCAAGGTGGTTACTGGGCTTATGTCGTGTTACCGCTCGATGAGTTACCGGCGACAGCGAATGAACATCAGTACGCGCAATCTGTGTCAGCGCTTGAAGAAAGTGGTCAGTTAAATCATGCCAAAATAGCTTACCAAACGCTTCTCAAGCGCTGGCCTAAAAATTTGATCGGACAAATTGGTTTAGGAAATATAGCTTACGCTCGCGGCGATCTTGAATCTGCAAAAAAAATCTTAACTGAAGCCATTCATCATCACCCAGACAATGCGCTCGCGCATAATAACCTTGCTCATGTATTAGCTGAACTAGGTGACATTAAAGAAGCTATTAAGGTAGCAGAAAAAGCTGTGAATTTAGGCGGGCCTCTTCTAGAGGATGCCAAAGCAACCCTTAAAGAAATTCAAATCAAAGAGCGCAAAGGTAAATCACATCGCAAGAAAGAATAAGTCGATATGATTTAAGTTTTGAGTGTTGCGGGCAGATGACTTGCAATAATAGCTTGCATGTCATCATGAATTTTAGGGGATGCGACTAAAATATTTCCCGATTCGAGCCATCCTGATAGGCCAGATAGATCAGTCACAATGCCTCCGGCCTCTTGAACAAGGAGCCCGCCGGCTGCAATATCCCAGGGTGACAATCCAATCTCCCAAAAACCATCTAGCGCACCACTCGCGACATAAGCTAAATCTAATGCTGCGGAGCCAGCACGGCGAATACCCGATGTTTTTTGTATCATGGATTTAAACATGTTGAGATAATCATCCAAGTGTTTAAAATCGCGAAATGGAAATCCAGTCCCTATGAGCGCTTCTTGAAGCTTGTCACATTTCGAAACACGGATTCGTTTGTCATTTAAGAACGCACCACGACCTTTAGTCGCTGTATATAAATCATTTCGATTAGGTTCGTAGATGACAGCTTGCGTGATCTCACCTTTATGTTGCAAAGCAATCGATACGCAATACTGTGGAAAGCTATGTAAGAAATTTGTCGTGCCATCTAATGGATCAATGATCCAAATAAAATCACTTTGATGCGATGTCGAACCTGATTCCTCTCCTAAGAAACCGTGTGTGGGGTATGCATCTTTTAAGGTATCAATAATCGCACGCTCAGCCGCGACATCGACTTCACTTACAAAGTCGTTAAAGTTTTTACTTTTAATCGTTAAAGTTCCGATATCTTGCGATGCTCGATTAATAATGGCGCCTGCACGTCTAGCTGCCTTCACTGCAATGTTTAACATCGGATGCATAAATGGATTTCTTTCTTTTTTATAAGAACATGTCTATTTAAATCTTTGTTTTTTTATAGACTTGATAAAATGCTATTTTACATGAAGGGACTCCATGGTCGCTACTGCAGAAGCACTCAATCGAATTCGAATTATTCTTTGCGAGACAAGTCATCCAGGTAATATTGGTGCTACTGCGCGTGCGATGAAGACGATGGGCATTCATTCACTTTATCTCGTATCACCTAAAAAATTTCCACATCCGGAAGCGACTGCGATGGCGTCTGGTGCTGATGATGTTTTAGAAAATGCGCACGTTGTGGATGATTTAAAGAAAGCTTTAAAGGGGGTTAAGCTCGCTGTAGGTTTGTCTGCGAGAAGACGCGAATTATCCCAACCCTATTTGGATATTCGTGAAGTCGCGAACGAAATGATTCGTATTGCTGATCAGTCTGATGTGGCTTTTGTCTTTGGTAATGAAGCGAGTGGTCTTTCAAATCTTGAAACAAATCAATGCCAAATGTTGAGTTTTATTAATGCTAACCCAAACTATTCATCCTTAAATTTAGCGCAAGCTGTGCAAGTGGTATGTCACGAATTAAGACAAGCAAGTATTTCAACAAAAGCACCTAAACTCTATACCAAGGACTTAGATCTCTTAGCAGATCATGATAGCTTGATGGGATTCTTATCACATTTGGAAATCATGCTAGACGAAATCGAATTCCTAGATAAAGTTCAAGGAGAACGATTGATGCAACGGCTTCATATTCTTTTTACGAGAGCGCAACTCGAGATTGATGAAATCAATATTTTGCGCGGCATCTTAACGCAGGTTCAAAAAAAAATAAATTCTTAAAGAAATTTTTCTATTACCTTAGCAATTTAGTCAAGTTTAGCGTTTCATGCGATAATGACATTTATGTTTAAAAAAATTCGAGAAGATATTGCTATCGTGTTTGAACGCGACCCAGCCGCGAGGTCGACACTTGAAGTTTTGACGACCTACCCTGGCGTGCATGCATTACTCATTCACCGATTAGCTCATGCTTTTTGGCAAATTAAATTTTACTGGTTAGGTCGCATGATTTCTCATATCGGTCGTTGGTTCACCGGTATTGAAATTCATCCAGGTGCGACAATTGGTCGTCGTGTATTCATTGATCATGGCATGGGTGTGGTGATTGGAGAAACCGCGATGATTGAAGATGATTGCACGCTCTATCATGGGGTCACATTAGGGGGCACCTCTTGGAATAAGGGTAAGCGTCATCCGACTTTAAAGCAAGGAGTCGTTATTGGTGCGGGGGCTAAGATCCTAGGGCCAATTACCATTGGACGCGGGGCTAAAATCGGATCCAATGCAGTGGTGGTAAAAGATGTGCCAGCTAAAGCAACGGCTGTCGGCATTCCTGCGCGCATTGTCGAAGAAGAAGGCAAAACAAAACAAAAAAGTGCGGTGCAATTACCAGCCTTTAACGCTTATGCAGTGGGTAAAGATGAGGCTGATCCCATGCATAAAAATATCGATCATTTAATGTCGGCCATTAAAAAACAAAACCAAACGATTGAGCGTTTAGAGGCTCAAATCAAATCCTTAAAACCCAGAGCCAATGAGGATCTCAAACTCGGCAAAGCTTTCTCGCTCAAGAAAAAGGCGTCTAAATAATACTTGACTAAATTGTTAGGTTATTCTATAGTTTAGGCTTCAGAAACCTAAACAATTTCTTATTAAGTATAAAGATAGAGGATCTTCTTATGCGTCTGACTACTAAAGGTCGTTTTGCAGTCACTGCTATTCTTGATCT
>JBEEPP010000047.1:0-5843 GCA_041191045.1 Pseudomonadota bacterium | reverse complement strand
TAAAACTGATTTAAATCTTTAAAAGATGGTGGTGATGGAGAGACTTGAACTCTCGACCTCAGGATTATGAATCCTGCGCTCTAACCAGCTGAGCTACATCACCATTTATGAAACAAAATAAAGCGTTGAATTATATTTTTTTAAACATCTAAAGTCAAAGGCTGATATTAAACGTTAAATCTAAAGTGCATAACATCTCCATCTTGAACGATGTATTCCTTGCCTTCTAAACGCATTTTCCCAGCTTCTTTAGATTTTTGTTCGCCGTTGTAAGTAATAAAATCGTTGTAAGAAATAACTTCAGCTCGAATAAAGCCTTTTTCAAAGTCGGTATGAATAACGCCTGCAGCCTCAGGTGCAGTTGCCCCTTTTTTTACGGTCCATGCCCTAACTTCTTTAACACCTGCAGTGAAGTAAGTTTGTAATCCTAGCAAGGCATAAGCTGATCTAATTACCCTATCCAGACCTGGCTCTTCTAATCCTAGCTCGCTTAAGAATATAGCCTTATCTTCATCTTCTAGATCAGCAATCTCTGCTTCAATCTTTGCACAAATAGAAATAACAGGAAGATTTTCTTTTTCACCTAAAGCCTTAAGTGAGTCGAGTATAGGGTTATTAGTAAAACCTGTTTCATTGACATTGGCTACAAACATGACGGGCTTGACCGTAATTAAACATAAAGGTTTGATGAGCTTTAGTTCATCCTCGTCTAGATTTAAATTTTTAACCAATTTTCCTTGGTCAAGATGAGCTGAAATTTTTGTCAGAATTGATACAAGCTGAATAGCTTCTTTATCGCCAGATTTTGCTTTTTTATTTTCACGCTGCAGTGTTTTATCTACTGTTTCCATATCGGCCAAGATAAGCTCTGTATTAATGACTTCAATATCAGAAAGAGGGTCTACCTTTCCAGAGACATGAACAATATTATCGTCTTGGAAGCAACGAACCACGTGGACAATAGCGTCAGTTTCTCTAATATTCGCTAAAAATTTATTGCCAAGACCTTCGCCTTTAGATGCGCCAGCCACAAGGCCTGCAATATCTACAAATTCAACTATAGCTGGTTGGGTTTTTTCTGGATTAACAATAGCTATGAGCTTTTCAATTCTAGGATCCGGTACTTCTACAATTCCAATATTGGGCTCAATGGTGCAGAAAGGATAATTTTCTGCAGCAATGCTTGCTTTAGTAATCGCATTGAATAGCGTTGATTTTCCAACGTTAGGTAATCCAACAATTCCACATTTCATAATTTATTTTTCTTTATTTATTGGTATGAAGATTGAGCATCGCTTTTTCAAATTGACCCGATCCAATTTCATTAAAAAGTTGACTGCTTCTTTCTATAGACTCATCAATAAGATCTCTCTCTTTAGATGAAGGATTTTTTAATACATAATCTACAACTAAATGTTTGTCGCCTGGGTGTCCAATTCCAATTTTCAAGCGCCAAAAATCCTGGGAACCAATACAAGCAAATATACTTTTGAGTCCATTATGCCCTCCGTGACTACCACCAAATTTTAGTTTGGCCTGACCGACATCTATATCAAGATCGTCATGAATAACCAGAATTTCATTTGGATTTATTTTGTAAAATTTTGCAATTGCTGCAACTGCTTTGCCACTATCATTCATAAATGTATTGGGCTTTGCGACATATAATTCTTCTGCAATAGAAGATTTTCCAATGCTTGAAAAAAATTTATCACCATTTTGTAAATTGATATTCTGTTGATGAGCAACAAGATCAATCCACCAGAATCCTGCATTATGTCTGGTATCGGAATATTTTTCGCCAGGATTTCCAAGTCCTATAAATAATTTAATTTGGCTCATATGAAAAAATAAGGCGCACTTGATTTTAAAAAGTGCGCCTTATTCATGTCAATATTAAATTACTTAGCTTTATCTGATTTAGCGTCTTCAGCTGTTGCTGAATCAGCCGCTTTCGCGCCTTCAGCTGCTGGAGCTGCACCATCAGTAGCGCCTTCAGCAGGTTTAGCAACCTCTTCAACCACCGCTCTTGGTTTGGCAACAGAAGCAACTGCTGCGTCGTTACCATGTGCAAGTTGAACAAATTCCACACCATCAGGCATTTTAATTTCTGATAAATGGATTGATTGGCCAATATCGATTGACGCCAAATCAACTTCAATAAATTCAGGAAGATTTTTTGGTAAGCAAGAAATATTTGCTTCAGTCATGATATGCGAAACAATACCACCGTTAAGTTTAACGCCCGGAGAAATTTCAGCATTAATAAAGTGGAATGGCACTTTGACGTGAATTTTTTCATTCTCATTAACGCGCTGAAAATCAATATGCTGAATTGTATTTCTTACAGGGTGCATTTGATAATCTCTTAATAAGACAGACTCTTTGTTGCCTTCTAAATTAAGCGTTAAGATTGAAGCATGAAATGCCTCATGTCTAAATTGTAAAAATAAAGATTTTTGTTCAAGGTCAAGGGAGATTGGCTCTTTGCCACCACCGTATAAAACTCCAGGAACGCTTCCAGCGTGGCGAAGACGGCGGCTCGCACCCGTACCTTTCACAACACGTTTTGTTGCACTAATTTCAATTTTCATTTACTACTCCTTAATTTAAATCTGCATTCCGCGACCAGACTGCAGCAGTTTATTGGCCAACATGACCAAATATTTTTATTCCATAAAAAGAGAACTTACAGAATCGCCTTGGCTTATTCTACGAATCGTTTCGGCCAAGAGTTCAGCAACGCTTAGTTGCCTAATTTTTTTACATGCCATTGCCGCCTTACTGAGCGGAATGGTATTTGTTACAACTAATTCATCCAATTCAGAATCTGTAATAATTTTTGAGGCATCTCCTGAAAGAATCGGGTGCGTTGCATAAGCCACAACTTTAAGAGCACCATCCTTTTTTAAAGCAGCAGCAGCCTCGCATAGCGTATTTGCAGTATCAACCATGTCATCAATAATGACGCACGTTCTGTTTTCCACTTCGCCAATAATATTCATCACTTTAGACACGTTTGGCTTGGGCCTACGTTTGTCAATAATTGCAAGATCTGAACCTAATTGTTTAGCGCAGGCTCTAGCTCTTACAACGCCACCTACATCAGGTGAAACCACTACAAGATTTTTATGGTTTTGTTCAAGTAAATCTTTAAGAAGAACGGGCGTAGCATAGATATTATCTACGGGAATATCAAAAAATCCCTGAATTTGGTCGGAGTGAAGATCCATAGTGAGGAGTCTATTTACACCAACACTTGTGAGCATATTTGCCACAACTTTAGCAGTAATAGCAACTCGAGCAGATCTTGGCCTTCTATCTTGTCTTGAATAGCCAAGATATGGAATTGCTGCAGTAATTCTTGATGCAGACGACCTTCTTAAAGCGTCTACAATCACCATAACTTCCATTAAATTATCGTTGGTAGGATGGCTTGTAGATTGAAGAACAAAAACATCTCTACCACGAACATTCTCAAGAAGTTCGACCATAACTTCGCCATCACTAAAACGGCCTACGTCTGCACGTCCGAGATGAATACCTAAGCTCCCAGCCACTTGCTCAGCAAGAAGAGGGTTGGCATTTCCCGTAAAGATCATGACGCTATTATTATCCAAAGTCTTGGTCCTGGTTATGAGCGGTCTATTTAAAAATGGCAGGGGAGGAAGGATTCGAACCTTCGCATGCTGGAATCAAAATCCAGTGCCTTAACCAGCTTGGCGACTCCCCTATGGTTGTTACGTTTCCACCATTAAATTCAAATGCGGGTGGTTATCTAATCCTCTAACTATGAAGCCTATTGTGTCTTGAGGCTTTTTTTCTAAAATTTCTTTGCCAATATCCATCGTATTTAAAGGGATAAAAATGCATGATCCTGAACCCGTCATTTTTGCCTGGCCAAATTGGTTTAACCAATCAAAAGCAACGGAAATGCCTTTAAATTTTTTTAAGACTCCTTTTTCTAGGTCATTGGCCAAATTTTTTAGGTCCAATTCATCGGAAAAGCCTGCTATTTTCAATGGAATCCGGTCTTTTGTCAATTCAAGTGACTCAAAAACCTCCCTTGAAGAAACCCTTTCATTCGGGGCTATCACAAGGTAATATCGCATAGCGATAGTGAAAGGCGTGAGTTTTTCCCCTATACCTTCAGCCCAAGCATTTTGGCCAAAAACAAAGAAAGGGACATCAGCCCCTAATTTAAGGGCTAATTCTTGGAGCTCTTTTTGACTCAGATTGCATTGCCATAGGTCATTTAAGGCCATAAGCGTCGAAGCAGCATCTGAACTTCCGCCACCAAGACCACCCCCCATCGGAATATTTTTTTCAATAAAAATATCTGCTCCCGACTGATTCTCGCAAAAAGGTTTTAATATTTGAGCCGCTTTGATTGTTAAGTCATCATATTCCTGAATCTCATGGTGATCGGAAATGCGACGTATATTCCCAGATGTATTTGTTTTAATAAAAATATGATCATAAAGACTAATAAGCTGGAAAACTGTTTGGATGTTGTGATAGCCATCAGTTCGCTTGTTAACGACATGAAGAAATAGATTTAATTTAGCAGGCGCTAAAAATTTCTTAAATCCCATACCTATCAGTTCATTTGCCTGCAATGTTAATAATCTCTTCTACAATAAAATTAAAACTGAATGTACCTTGGGATATTGATATTTTAGATGGAATAGTCAGTTTGTCTTGCGTCTTAAATGCATTAATTACAATCTTCCATTCATCGTTATAAAAATGCGTAGCTCGATTCAATTGATTATCTTCTTTGTGCAAATCTTTAATCCGCTCAATATGATTTGTAATAAGATTTCTAAACAAGTCCGGTGAGATATTCTTTCCGAATAAGGCTTGTATGTAATGATCAAAATCATCTCCAGATAAAACTTTTCCATTGCTATCAATGATCTTTTTTTCATTGGCTGAGTAAATGATTTTTGCTATCTGATTATTGAAAGGTGTAAAAATATCAATTTCATCTTGATTGTTTTCATAGTGCCAAATAAGTCGACCCGAACCGCCCTTAGAGTCAATAGAATAGGAGAACTTAGCTTTTATAGAAAATTGTTCAATGAACTGATTTTTATTCATTGCTTGAGACGTCTCAATTGAAGGTGTATGAGATTTAAACATCTCAAATGGATCGTTTAAAGTTGCGCATGCAGAAAGAAAAAAAGTTGCTAAAAAAGTTAGAACATATTTAAAATTCAATTGATAGCCAACTCTTGAAAATTAATGAAGTCTTTTGAAGGTTTCTTTTAAAATTTCATTATCAGGAAATGATTGAAGTGAAAGATCCCAGATATCATTTGCTTCCTTTTTTCTTCCTTGGACCCATAAAATCTCACCTAGGTGTGCGGCGATCTCAGGATCAGGTTGCACATCGTATGCTTTTTGAATAAATGAAAGTGCTGAATCTAGTTTACCCAATCTATAATAGAGCCAGCCCATGCTATCTAAAATATAATGATTATTAGGCGAAATTGATAAAGCAACTTCAATATATTTTTTTGCATCTTCTAAATTAATATTACGATCCGCATATGAATATCCAAGAGCATTGTATGCAACAGCATAATCAGGTTTGATTTTAATAGCCTCTCTTAAAAGCTTTTCCATTAAGTCATATTTATTTAATTTGTCGGCAAGAAGCGCATAATCAAATTTAAATTCAGGTGAATGAGGGAAGTTCGATGCCTCATTTTGCATAATTTGAAATGCCTCTTGGTGGCGATTAGCTCTGGTGAGAAATGATGCCTTTGATTGAATGAGGGTTAATTTTTCATCAGGCGAATTTGCGTTGAGTTCGTCTAAAAAACGCAAAGCTTTGT
>JBEEPP010000046.1:0-5908 GCA_041191045.1 Pseudomonadota bacterium | reverse complement strand
CCGAAATAAAAGAACGGTGTATACGAAAAAGGATATGAATCCAATTAAAGCCCACTGAGGAATTGTGAGGCCCAGTAAACTCCAATCAATATGGGAGCAGTCGCCCGTCCCTTTAAAAAGCAAATTTAAAGCTTTTGAAAATGGAAAATTTTCAAACATATAATTTAAGTCAACGCCACATTCATTAGGAACATCAATGGCTTTCGATTGAATCAGAATATGTTTAAACGAAAATACCATGCCTATAATTGAGGTTATAGATAAGACAACTAAGGTCAGTCTTCTCATTAAATATGTTGGCTTAATAAATGCATTAATCAAAAAGAATAGTCCCAACACCATAAAAATAATCCTTTGTGTAATGCATAAAGGACAAGGTTCGAGATTAAATTTTTTTTGAATGATCAGCGCTAATGCAACTAAAAAATAAGCAGCAAAAAAAGCAAATAAATGGGCTTGTTTATGTGATAAAAAAAATTTCTTCAATTAAAGCTCTTTAATTATTCATTAACTCTATAATGAAGATAATTGTAACGGATATCACCCTAGTTTGATTAACTCAACACCAATAAATAGCTCAGAACCTAACGAGGCCAAGGTTTTTTCTGTTAAAGAAATTAACCGCCTCGTCAGGGAGCTTCTTGAGCAAAGTTTTCCCTCATTTTGGATTTCAGGCGAAATCTCTAATTTTATAAGCGCATCCTCCGGACATTGGTACTTTTCTCTGAAGGATGATGAAGCTCAAGTGCGCTGCACCATGTTTAGAAATAAAAATATGGCTGCTGATTGGACCCCTAAAAATGGTGAAAAAATTGAAGCGAAATGCTTTATCGGGCTTTATGAAGCTCGCGGAGAATATCAGCTTAATATTGATCTGATTAGACATGCGGGTGCTGGGCTTTTATCGGAAGCCTTTAATCAATTAAAAGAAAGGCTTCTCAAAGAAGGTCTTTTTGAAACTTCTCGCAAAAAACTCATACCTCAATTTCCCAAGTCTATTGGAGTTATTACTTCTCCTACAGGCGCTGCAATTGAAGACATTCTTACTACTCTTAAAAGACGTAGTCCTCATATTCCAATCTTTATATATCCTAGTCTCGTTCAAGGCAAAGAGGCGCCTCTCGCGATTGTAAAAGCTATTGAAACTGCAAATATCAGAATGGAATGTGATGTGCTCATTCTTGCTCGAGGTGGTGGTTCGATTGAAGACTTATGGGCCTTTAATGAAGAAATTGTAGCGCGAGCAATTGTTGCATCTAAAATACCTACTATTACTGGTGTTGGTCATGAGACTGACACAACCATAGCTGATTTTGTATCTGACCTTAGAGCACCTACACCTACAGGTGCCGCTGAGCTCGTCACAAGCCATACTATCGAACTAGCTAAAACAATTCAAATATACAAAAATCAATTAAATAAAATAATGGCTGGCGTCATTCGTGAATTGATGCAGAAAATTGACTATCTAGAGAAACGTCTCATAACGCCCCGACAACAAATTCAAAGACAAAAGGAACAGATTCATCAATATATACAAAGGATTAATCAAAGCATGAAAAATGCAATCATCCAATATCATTTAAAGATCGATAAATTAAAATTAAACTTAGATCATTTAAGCCCTCATGCTGTTTTATCAAGAGGCTATTCCATCATTACAAATGTTGATGGTCAGATTGTAAATAATGTAAACCAGTTAAAGCTTGATGATAAAATTCGTATTCAATTGAACCATGGACAGGCTAATGCAAATATTTCAGATCTTAAAGATTAATAATTTTAGATTGAATTAAAAATACTCTGGCACTCATGGAAGATATCAAAAAAAATAGTCACAAAGTCTCAATAGCTACGCTCTCGCTTGCTGCCTTAGGTGTCGTATTTGGTGATATTGGCACAAGCCCTTTATATACCATGAAAGAAGTTTTTTCTTTAAGTAAACATCCGGTTGAACTTACTCAATTTAACGTTTTAGGCATACTTTCACTTATCTTCTGGTCACTCATTATGATTGTGTCAGTGAAATATGTAGCCTTTATCATGCGTGCTGATAATAGAGGTGAAGGCGGTATTATGGCTTTACTCTCTCTTGCTAATAAAAACGCACCGAACGGGAATAAAAGAAATTGGATTATGATTCTAGGTATTCTTGGGGCTTGTATGTTTTATGCAGACGGAATGATTACACCTGCAATTTCTGTTTTATCTGCGATCGAAGGTCTTGAGGTTGTTGCGCCCTCCTTAAGCCATCTTATTATTCCAATAACTCTTGTAGTTCTGTTTGTTTTATTTTATGCACAAAGTAAAGGAACAAATGTTGTAGGAGCGCTCTTTGGTCCCATTATGTTTTTTTGGTTTTTAGCGCTTGGATTATTGGGTCTTATGAATATTGCGCAAGAGCCACATGTTCTTTATGCGATCAATCCTTTACATGCATTTCATTTCTTCCAATTAGCTCCCATGGTTGCATTTGTAGCTTTAGGCGCTGTTGTTTTATCTGTAACAGGTGCTGAAGCGCTTTATGCAGATATGGGGCATTTTGGTAAACACCCTATTAGACTTGCATGGTTTATTTTTGTGCTTCCAGCACTTACATTAAATTACTTTGGACAAGGTGCATTGCTTATTAGTAATCCTGAAAATATTAAAAATCCTTTTTATCTCATGGCTCCCGAATTTCTTGGTATTCCTCTTATTATTTTAGCAACGCTGGCTGCAATAATAGCCTCACAAGCAGTGATCACTGGGGCCTTTTCAGTTTCAAGACAAGCACTTCAATTGGGTTTCTTACCAAGAATGCACGTAGAACATACTTCAGAAAATCAAGAGGGTCAAATCTATCTCCCTAGAATTAATTGGCTCTTAATGATTTCAGTGATGGCTTTGGTAGTGACTTTCAAAAGTTCAGGCAATCTTGCAGGTGCATATGGTATTGCAGTTACAGGTGATATGGTAATCTCAACGCTGCTGGCGAGCTTTGTATTCTATGAAGTGTGGAAATGGAATTCCATTAAAACACTTATTTTTATGGCAATTTTTTTAATGATCGATTTTGCATTTTTTAGTGCCAATATTTTAAAAATACCTGATGGTGGTTGGTTCCCAATTTTAATCGGCTGCATTCTTTTTGTTCTAATGACTACCTGGAAAAAAGGTCGTGCAATTCTTTATAAAATACTTAAGGGTGAAGCTATTGAAATTAATTCATTTATTTCATCTATAGGCGCTAATCCTCCGCCACGAGTCGAGGGTACTGCGATATTTATGACGCCTAATCCTGAAGGTGTTCCTCATGCACTTCTCCATAACCTTAAACATAACAAAGTAATCCATGAAAAAGTTATTATTTTGACTGTAATGTTTATGGACTATCCTCACTCACTTACAAAAGATCTAGTAACTGTTGAAAAACTGCCTTACAACTTTTACAAAGTCACAGTGAAATATGGATTTAAAGATGAGCCTGATTTACCAAAAGACTTGGCATTGTGTGTGAAAAATGGTGTCAATATTGATCCTATGAATAGCTCTTATTTTATCGGTAAGGAAATTTTATTAGCTACGCCGAAGGACAACATGAATTATTGGAGAAAGAAACTATTTATCGGCTTATTTAGAAGTGCGGAAACAATTACCAATCAATTTAAGCTGCCGCCTAACCGGGTGGTTGAATTAGGAAGCCAAGTATTGTTTTAAGAATGAAATATAGTGTTTTATTCTTCTTAGTATTTCTTTTCACAGGCTGTGCTTCTAGTACCTTAAAAAATCAATCAGGTGTTGATAGAAAACAGCTTTTGCTTATGCCCCAATCTATGGTGACAAGCCTGGCGAATGATAGCTATCGAGCTGCACTTCAAGAAGCAAGCAAAAAAAATAAACTGAATGTTGACCCTTTTCAAGTAAGTCGCGTTAAAAGAATCAGTAATAGACTTATTGCTAAAACGAATTATTTTAAGCCCGAAGCTAGTCAGTGGGCTTGGGAAGTAAATATTGAAGACAGTAATGAAGTCAATGCTTACTGTATGCCTGGGGGGAAAATTATGGTTTACTCAGGTCTTATTCGAAAGCTAAACGCTACAGATGATGAATTAGCAGCTGTCATAGGACATGAAATCTCTCACGCACTTCGCGAACACGGACGAGAAAGAATGTCTACAGCAGCGGTTCAACAATTAGGCTTGATTGGTTTTGCTGCTTACATCTCTAATACGAGCAATCGAAATAGAACTAATGCCACAATGCAAGCAGTTTCATTAGGTACCACCCTCTTTTTTGCTCTCCCTAATAGCCGAACACAAGAAAAAGAAGCTGATGCTATTGGTCTTGAACTTGCTGCGAGATCAGGATTTAATCCTTTCGCTTCAGTCACTTTATGGGAAAAAATGAAACAACAAGACACAAAAAAACCACCTGAATTTTTAAGCACTCATCCATCTGATGACAATCGCATTAGGGAGCTTACTGATCTTGCTTACAAATTAAAACCTCTCTATGAATCAAATCGACCACGATAATTACATTAAACTTTAATGTAAAATACTGTTTTAACTTAAAAAAATATAATCTCATGGATCAATTAAAATCAATCATCGAAAACGCTTTTGAAATAAGAGCTGAAATCAATCCGAAAAATGCGCCAAAAGAAATTAAAGATACGGTAGATGAAGTACTTAATAATTTAAATAATGGATCACTTCGAGTAGCAACACGCATTAAAGATTCTCAAGAATGGGAAACACATCAATGGATCAAGAAGGCTGTATTACTATCTTTCAGACTATACGATAACGAGGTCATGAAGAGTGGTTATACTAATTACTTTGATAAAGTAAATTCAAAATTTGCTAATTTCACCGATGAAGATTTTAAAGCAGGTGGTTATCGTGTTGTACCGAATGCTATTGCAAGACGCGGTTCATTTATTGGCAAAAATGTTGTACTCATGCCTTCTTATGTAAATATTGGGGCTTATGTAGACGAAGGTACAATGGTCGATACATGGGCGACTGTCGGTTCTTGTGCGCAAATTGGTAAAAATGTTCACCTCTCAGGAGGCGTAGGCATTGGTGGGGTATTAGAACCTATTCAAGCTGGTCCAACTATTATTGGTGATAATTGCTTTATTGGTGCACGATCAGAAGTGGTTGAAGGTGTTGTCGTTGAAGATAACGCAGTTATTTCTATGGGAGTCTATATTGGTCAATCTACGAAAATTTATGACCGTGAGACAGGTGAAGTAAGTTATGGCCGCATTCCTAAAGGCTCAGTTGTAGTTTCAGGAAATCTACCATCAAAAGATGGTTCTTATAGTCTTTACTGTGCAGTGATTGTAAAAAAAGTGGACGAAAAAACACTTGGTAAAGTTGGTATTAACGAGTTGCTTAGAGGAATCTAAATTATGATGGTGGTAGGCATTAAAAATTGCAGCACCGTCAAAAAAGCATTAACTTGGTTTGATAAACATAAAATTAAATATGAATTTTATGATCTAAAAAAAGAAGTATTAGATCAAGCTACTTTGACTGCATGGTTTAAAAAACTACCAAATCATTTAACCTGGGATATGCTCATTAATAAATCCGGCATGACCTGGAGAAATCTGACAGACCGAGAAAAAAAACTTGGAGACAAGAAAGAAACTGCCATTCAATTAATTATAGAAAAACCAACAGTGATGAAAAGGCCTTTGGTAGCAATTGACAAAAAAGTAGTTTCGCTTGGATTTGATGAAGCTACATTTAAACAATTATTTAGTAAATAAAAATGACCAGAACATTAGAACTCACTAAGAATTTAATTGCTAGAAAATCTAACACGCCTGACGATGCTGGCTGTCAAGATTTGCTTATAAGCCTCTTAGAACCTTTAGGTTTTAAATGTGAAAAAATTAAAGTAGGTGATGTAG
>JBEEPP010000045.1:0-5965 GCA_041191045.1 Pseudomonadota bacterium | reverse complement strand
CCATGGCTGAGAGTGCCATTGAAAATAATGAGGCTGACCTTGTTGCTTTTGGCGTTCCTTTTCTTGCCAATCCAGATTTAGTAAAACGACTTGAAAATAATTACCCACTTAATACGCCCAATCAAAGAACTTTTTATGGCGGCACTGATAAAGGTTATATCGATTACCCTTTTTATAGCGATTAACTAATTTTATTTTTTATAGGCTTTTTTGCTGCAGGTTTTTTAGGTTGATCGCCTAAATGAAGATCGATACCTTTCACTAAATTTTTAAACTCATCTGTGTAAACGATTTTTTTAGGTATCTTTTTTTGACCATAAAGTGAAATGGCCAAAAAAATAATGGAATATAAGAGAATGACAGTGACAACCACGGTGGTCTCAAAAAAATAATCGCGCACTAAGGTAAGTAAAGGGTCTAACCATAACCAACCCTCTTTAACTTGATACTCAAGATTGTCTATCCAGATTGATTGAACCTTATGTAAATACTCAAATAAAGCCGTCATGTTGAACCTTTCTTAATATTCTTCAAATTATAAGTGAAATCCGTATCCAGAAAAGACAAGCCTTAAATAAAAGAGGTAAAATATAGCTTTAAATTCAATGAATTATTATGAAAATTACAGTTATTGGTACTGGTTATGTAGGTTTGGTCGGGGCTGCGTGTTTAGCCGAGGTCGGTAATCATGTTTTAGGCCTTGATGTGAATCCAGAGAAGATTCGCATCCTCAAAGATGGTGGTATTCCTATTCATGAACCTGGTCTTTTAGAAATTGTGCGTCGAAATGTTGAAAACGGACGACTTGCTTTTACAACAAATATTGAAGAAGCTGTTCACTTCGGTGAAGTCCAATTTATTGCGGTAGGTACTCCACCTGATGAAGATGGATCAGCTGATCTTCAATATGTCACAGAAGCTGCTCGTAACATTGGCCGCTTTATGACTTCTGAAAAAGTGATTGTAGACAAATCGACTGTGCCGATTGGCACAGGTGACAAAGTTAAGGCTGCTGTTGCTGAAGAATTAAAAAAGAGAAATATCGACATTCATTACAGTGTCGTCTCAAATCCTGAATTTTTAAAAGAGGGAGCTGCGGTAGAAGATTTCATGCGTCCTGATCGTATTGTCATTGGTACTGAAGATCCAAAAGCGATTGAAGTCATGAAACAAGTGTATGCACCTTTCCAAAGAAATCACGAGAGACTCGTGGTCACTAATTTAAGAAGTGCTGAACTCATTAAATATGCAGCTAATTCTATGTTAGCTACCCGTATTAGCTTTATGAACGAGTTAGCAAATTTAGCTGAAATTGTGGGCGCTGATATTGAAATGGTGAGACAAGGTATTGGTTCTGATCCACGCATTGGTTATCACTTTTTATATCCAGGCTGTGGTTACGGCGGCTCCTGTTTTCCAAAAGATGTAAAAGCTTTAATTAAAACAGCTAAAGATGTCGCAGGTTTTGATTTGAAATTATTGAAAGCGGTTGAAGAGGTAAATGATCTTCAAAAATATGTCTTATCTAAAAAAATTAAAAAACAATTTGGTGACAATTTAAAAGGTAAACATTTTGCATTATGGGGCTTAGCTTTTAAACCCAATACCGATGACATGAGAGAAGCTTCAAGTCGCATCCTTATCGGTGAATTGATCAATGCGGGCGCCACAATCACCGCTTATGATCCAGTTGCCATGGATGAAGCTAAACGTATCTATAAAGATGCTAAACATTTATCTTTCGTCGATACACAAGACGAAGCACTCAAAAATGCAGATGCACTTATTATTGTCACTGAGTGGACAGAGTTCAGAAGCCCTGATTTTTCTTTGATTAAATCCTCACTCAGAGCACCTTTCATTTTTGATGGTCGAAATCTTTATGATCCTAAAGTGGTTCGAGCGCTTGGATTTGAGTACTTCCCTATTGGACGTTAAATGAAAATCTTGGTGACAGGTATAGCTGGTTTTATTGGCATGCATAGCGCCAAAAAGCTCCTTGATGACGGCCATGAAGTTATTGGTATTGATAATCTCAATGACTATTACGATGTCACCTTAAAAGAAGATCGACTTAAATTGCTAGAAGGCTATAAAAGTTTTCGATTTTTAAAACTTGACATTAAAGATCAAAAAGATGTGGTCGATCTTTTTAAAAAAGAATCGCCTCAACGCGTCCTTCATTTAGCTGCTCAAGCTGGTGTACGTTATTCCATTAAGAATCCATACGTCTATATTGATTCCAATATTCAGGGCTTTATTAATATCTTAGAAGGTTGTCGAGCAATTAAAACTGAGCATCTTGTCTTTGCAAGTAGCTCAAGCGTATATGGTGGCAATACAAAAGTTCCTTTTAGTGAACATGATAATGTTGATCATCCGGTAAGTCTTTATGCAGCGACTAAAAAAGCTAATGAATTGATGGCACACACTTACAGTCATCTTTATCAAATTCCTACAACTGGTTTACGTTTTTTTACAGTCTATGGTCCATGGGGTAGGCCTGATATGTCGCCTATGCTATTTACGAAAGCTATCTTAGCTGATGAACCTATACAAGTATTCAATCATGGCGATATGATGCGTGACTTTACTTATATTGACGATATCGTAACCTCTGTAAATGAAACGTTATTTAAAACAGCTACGCCTAATAGCAATTTCGATGGACAAAATCCAGATCCTGCAACAAGTCATGCACCTTATCGCATCTTTAATATAGGAAATAGTCATCCTATACCATTGATGCAATTCATCGAAACGATTGAAGATGCATTGGGTAAAAAAGCGATTAAAAAAATGATGGGTATGCAAGCAGGTGATATCAAAATTACATCAGCAGATACTTCAGAATTAAATCAGTGGGTCAATTTCAAACCAAACACTTCTATTAAGGAAGGTGTGACGCGATTCATAGACTGGTATAAAAATTATTACTAAGTTATTCTACTGTCACAGACTTTGCTAAATTTCGAGGTTTATCAACATCTGTTCCCTTAATAAGTGACACATGATAAGCAAGAAGTTGAACTGGAATGGAGTGAATAATCGGCGACAGAATACCTGCATGTCTTGGTGTTCTTATTACACGAACACCTGGACTTTCCATAAAGTGGCTGTCAGCATCTGCGAATACAAAAATTTCACCTCCTCGCGCTTTTACTTCCTGCATATTCGATTTTACTTTTTCAAGTAAATTATCATTCGGAGCAATCACAACAACTGGCATGTCATTGTCAACTAAGGCTAATGGACCATGTTTTAGCTCCCCTGCTGGATAAGCTTCCGCATGAATATAAGAAATCTCTTTTAATTTTAATGCGCCTTCCATGGCAATTGGATAATGAATGCCTCGACCTAAGAATAAAGCATGTTGCTTATCTGCAAATAATCTTGCCCATTCTTTAATTTGTGGCTCTAAATTAAGTGCTTGTTGAATGCTGCCTGGCAACTGTCTTAAATTTTCTAGATAACTTTTTTCCTCAATCTTATTAATGAGTTTTTTATGTTTCGCTATAGTTACAGCTAGACTAAATAGAGATACTAATTGTGTGGTAAAAGCTTTGGTCGATGCTACGCCAATTTCGGCACCGGCTCTCGTATATAAAACAAGATTTGATGCACGTGCAATCGCACTTTCTTGCACATTACAAATTGCCAAACTTAAATTTTGCCCTAGGGACTGAGCATGCTTTAAAGCTTCCATCGTATCAAGCGTTTCACCTGACTGAGAGATGGTTAGAATTAATTGATTTGGATTAGGAACTGAGTCTCGATATCGATATTCACTTGAAATTTCAACCGTCGTTGGTATTTTTGCAATACTTTCTAACCAATATTTTGCAGTGACCCCTGCGTAATAACTTGTACCTGCTGCTAAAATTAAAATACTATCCATTTTAGAAAAATGTTCTTGGGCATTTTTTCCAAATAGGCTTACATCAAAATGACCTGCATCAATAATGGCTTCAATCGTGTCTGTTAAAGCTCGAGGCTGTTCATAAATTTCTTTTTGCATGAAGTGGTCGTAAGGCCCTAACTCCATGGAAGATAGGGTCACATCACTGATATGTATTTTACGCGTAATCGTTTTTTTATCTTTATCGAAAATTTGAATGCCATCTTTTTTTATTTGTACGACATCACCATCTTCTAGATATATAAATTTTTTGGTGACGGCTAAAAGTGCTGAAATATCAGATGCAATAAAATTTTGCGTATCACCAAGGCCAATAATGAGGGGGCAGCCTAACCGAGCACAAATCATTTCATCAGGATTTTTAAGAGAGATCACGGCAATTGCAAATGCACCCCTTAATTCTTCACCTAGCATTTGAATTGCTTCTAAGAGTGATTTATTGTGATGTTTTATAAAGTAATGAATGAGATGTGCGATGACTTCAGTATCTGTTTGAGATTCAAATTCATAGCCTAATTTTTTAAGACGCTCTCGCTCTTCTTCATAATTTTCAATAATGCCATTATGTACAACGGCGATTTCACCTTGTGAAATATGAGGGTGCGCATTCAATTCTGTGACTCCACCATGTGTTGCCCATCTCGTATGGCCAATACCTAAGAATCCTTCTAGATTTTGATCTTTCACCATCGTTTCAATCTCAGCCACACGGCCTACTGAGCGCACACGTTCAATACCCTTTCGAAGAACCGCAATTCCGGATGAGTCATAACCTCGATATTCGAGACGACTTAATCCTTCGATTAAATGTGGAACGATATTTTGATTTGAAATTGCACCTACAATGCCGCACATATATAAATTCTCTTTATTTTTTTGTAGGTTTAGTCCAGCCAGAGATGCTGGTTTGTTTTGATCGAGACACCGTGAGTTCTCCCGGTGGTGCATCTTTAGTGATAGTAGATCCTGCGGCGATAGTCGCTCCCTTACCAATTTTAATAGGGGCTACTAACGCTGTGTTTGATCCTATAAATGCATCATCTTCAATTGTAGTCGGGTGTTTATTAGCGCCATCATAATTACAGGTAATCGTGCCAGCGCCTATATTAACTGATTTGCCAACCAGACTATCTCCAACATAACTCAAGTGATTTATATTTGTTTCATTATTCACTTCACTATTTTTAATTTCAACAAAATTTCCAATGTGCACTTTGTTGTGAAGTTTTGTACCGGGCCTTAATCTGGCAAAAGGTCCAACACGACAATTTTCGCCAATGACACTTTGCACAATGTGTGAATAAGGTTCGATCGAAGTATGATCACCTATAATGCTATCTTTAATAATCGAGTAAGCAGCAATCTTCACATGATTACCTAGAATAACTTTGCCTTCAAAAATACAACCTACATCAATCAAGACATCTTGACCTGCCGTGACTTCACCTCGAATATCAATGCGACTCGGATCAATAATGGTAACTCCTTCTTCCATCAATTTTTTTGCTGTCATAAGTTGATAGCTTCTTTCCATAGTTGCTAATTCAAATTTAGAATTAATGCCGGTAATAG
Organism: Pseudomonadota bacterium; assembly: GCA_041191045.1. Classification (GTDB taxonomy): domain Bacteria; phylum Pseudomonadota; class Gammaproteobacteria; order Burkholderiales; family Methylophilaceae; genus Methylopumilus. Next base: position 474 of record JBEEPP010000045.1, on the reverse strand, counting down.
ATACTTCATTATCCGCAGATTCACTTAATACTTCAATGTTATCTTCAATTGATAACCCTACAATATCTGTTAAATAATATTCTTTTTGTACATTCTGATTATTCAGTCTTTTGAGCCAATTTTTTAAAAGATGATTTGGGGCACACATGATGCCTGTATTAATTTCTTTAATATTTTTTTGTGAGACATCACAGTCTTTTTCTTCTACAATTTTTTGTATACGGGCATCTTTTCTTACGATCCTGCCATAACCTTTTGGATTTTCTTTTAAGTAAGTTAAAACGACCAAATTTTTTTGGCCTTTTTTAATTAAACGTTGAATCGTTTCTTGATCAATCAGTGGTACATCGCCATAAAGAATGAGTGTGCAACCCTCATCTTTGATTAAAGGGATCGCTTGTTGAACGGCATGGCCTGTACCTAATTGGTCTTTTTGTTCTACCCATTGAATATGTTCTGATGGAAATGCTTTCT
>JBEEPP010000044.1:0-6049 GCA_041191045.1 Pseudomonadota bacterium | reverse complement strand
AAAATGAATAAGGTGTTTTAGCAATGCAAACTGGTAAATTTGCATAATTTTTTTCAAGTAATACAAGTTTTTCAAGGGCGCTATCCGAAAACTGTATTTCTTTTGCACGATATATTTTTAAAGCAACAGCCGTAATTTTTTCTTTTAAACTCAAATTATCTTCATATAAAAATTTAAATGTTTTAGATGTGTTTAATTGATCTAAAACAGATTGAGCTAAATTTTGAGCGCCTTTGGCACCATCTGCCCAATGCGAACATAAAACAGATTGAAATCCAATCTTATCTATTGAGCTTTGAAGCCAGATCATTTCATTGTCTGTATCAGAATTAAAGCGATTGATTGCAACAATAACGTCTAAGCCGAAGTGCTCAGAGCAATTCTCAATGTGACGTTTTAGGTTATTGAATCCAACTTCAAGTGCTTTCATGTTTTCTTGATTTAATTCGGACACGGTTACGCCACCATGAAATTTAAGTGCCCGAATGGTAGCAACTAAAATAATGATGTCGGGCTTGATGCAGGATTGTCTACATTTGATATCAATAAACTTTTCTGCGCCTAAATCGGCGCCAAATCCAGCTTCTGTGATCACATAATCAGCTAATTTTAATGCTGTTTTTGTCGCAACCACTGAATTACAACCATGAGCAATATTTGCAAATGGTCCTCCATGAATAAAAGCAGGTGTTCCATTTAGGGTTTGAACAACATTAGGTTGAAATGCATCTTTTAATAATGCCGTCATAGCACCTTCTGCTTTTAAATCTTTAGCATAAACAGACGTTGCATCTTTTCTTTTTGCAACCTCAATTTCTCCTAACCGACGCTGAAGATCATCTAACGATTCTGCTAAACAAAAAATTGCCATCACTTCACTTGCAACTGTAATATCAAAACCTGTATCCCGATTATTATGATCAAGCTTTAATTCAATATTCCTTAAAGCGCGATCATTCATATCTAGACATCGTCTAAATGAAATTTGATCAATATCAATATTAAGAACATTTCCGTGATGAATATGATTATCAATCAATGCGGCTAAAAGATTATTAGCAGATGTAATGGCGTGAAAATCACCTGTAAAATGTAAATTAATTTTATCCATGGGTGCTACTTGCGCATAACCGCCACCTGTTGCACCCCCTTTCATACCGAAGACAGGGCCTAAAGACGGTTCACGAATACAAACCACTGCTTTTTTTCCTAATGAAAAAAGTGCGTCAGCCAAGCCAATCGTGGTGGTGGTTTTGCCTTCACCTGCAGGTGTAGGACTCATTGCGGTCACTAAGATTAGTTTAGATTTTTTATTTTCTTTTAGGTCGTTTGTAAAAGAAGCTTTTAATTTAGCACTATAGGTGCCATAGAAATCCAGATCATCTGCCTTGATATGAAGTGATTTGACAATCTCACTTATAGATTTTAGCTGTGTTGCCTGATTAATTTCTAGGTCGGATTTCATTTAATTTCGAGATTTAAATATTATCTTGCTCTAATATCATTTTTTTAATAGTTTGTTTTGTATATTGAGGTGTGAACATTTCAATAAAATCATACATAAACCCCCTTAAAAATACATCACGTCTGATGCCGAGATAAGTTGTACTTGTGGGAAATAAATGACTGACATCAATACTTATAAGCCCTTGATCTCTTTTTGAATCGTAAGCCATCTGAGCAATCAGTCCTATACCTAAACCTAAATTTACATATGTTTTAATCACGTCAGCATCAATGGCAGTTAAAACTATGTTAGGCGTGAGTCCTGCGTCATGAAAAGCTTTGGAAACAATAGTGCTTCCAGTAAATGCATAGTCATAAGTAATAATGGGATAGGTGGCAAGTTTTGCAAGAGAAATTGATTTTTCTTTAGCTAAAGGATGCTTTGCTGGCATGACCAAACAACGATTCCATGTGTAACATGGTATACAAAATAATTTTTCGTTTTGACTGATTGATTCTGTAGCTATACCTACGTCCGCTTCACCTTTAACAACCTGATCGGTCACTTGCGTTGGATTTCCTTGGTGAATGTTAAGTTTTACTTCTGGATATTTGGTCATAAATGCTTGAACGACGTTCGGTAATTTATAGCGAGCTTGTGTATGTGTTGTTGCAATCGTTAATTCGCCAGCATTTGAATGGCTAAATTCATCACTGACTTGTTTAATACTTTTAATTTCGCGTATTACTTCACTAATGCGCTTATAAACATGTTCTCCAGGCTCTGTTAGCCCTACAAGACGCTTGCCATGTCTCAAGAAAATATGAAGGCCTACCTCTTCTTCTAACAATTGAATTTGTTTACTCACGCCCGGCTGAGATGTATGTAGCGCTTCTGCGGCTTTAGAGATACTAAAACCACTTTTAACGACCTCATGGATACAGCGTAATTGCTGGAGTTTCATGTCTTATTCCAATATAACCAAAAGGTATAATGATAGAATATTATATTATTAATTTATAATATCAAAATTTGCTATATTGACGTCCACTTTATCATTAAAAGTTAAATTTATATTAAGGTTGTATGGATATTGGTTTTATATTTTCTGGATTTTTAGTGGGCCTACTTGTAGGCTTAACGGGCGTGGGAGGTGGATCACTCATGACCCCTATTCTTGTCTTATTTTTCCACATTAAACCAGCCCTTGCTGTAGGTACTGATCTTTTGTATGCATCCATCACTAAGTCTGTTGGGATATTTGCACACGGAAAATTAGGCAATATCGATTGGAAAATTGTAAAAAGACTTATGCTTGGTAGCATTCCCGCCTCTATTTTTACAACCTATTATTTGAGACAAATTGATGTGGCATCGACAGGCGCAGTGGATATCATCAAATTCTACCTGGGTATTGCATTATTACTTACCTCAGTTGCTGTAATCTTTAGGCCGTTTCTTATTGAAAGATCAAAAGCCAGCTTATTAAAAACAGATAACGCAATTGCAATTGCAACCATTCTTTTAGGATTAGTCCTGGGTGGCCTAGTCACCCTCACTTCTGTCGGCGCAGGAGCTCTTGGTGTCACAGCTCTTTTACTGATCTATCCTAGAATAGGCATTACAAAAATTGTTGGAACTGATATTGCGCATGCGGTACCATTAACCCTTGTTGCAGGACTTGGTCATGCAAGCCTTGGTACAGTGGATTATTCTCTTCTAGGTGTACTTTTGATTGGCTCAATTCCAGGTATCTATATTGGCAGCCATTTAAGCTCTAAAGTCAGCGAGCAATCTGTTCGCTATGTATTGGCTTTAATCCTAATTTACGTAGGCCAAAAACTTATTTTTCATTAAGCATTAAAAAATTATGTATCAGTACGATAATATCGACCAAACCATTGTCAATGAACGCGTTGCACAATTCCGGGATCAAACATCGCGTTATTTAAGTGGTAAACTAACCGATGATGAGTTTAGACCACTTCGCTTACAAAACGGTCTTTACATTCAACGTCATGCGCCCATGCTTCGCATTGCCATTCCATATGGCCTTTTATCTTCAAAACAACTGCGTAAGTTAGCCGATATTACCGATCGCTTTGATCGTGGATACGGTCACTTTAGTACAAGACAAAACCTACAACTCAATTGGCCTAAATTAGAAGAAACCCCAGATATTTTAGAAGAGCTTTCTAAAGTTGAAATGCATGCTATACAAACCTCTGGAAATTGTATTCGAAACATCACGACTGACCAATTTGCAGGTGTGGCCCCTGATGAGATTATTGACCCTAGAGCAATCGCTGAAATCTTAAGACAATGGAGTACGTTTCATCCTGAATTTTCGCTTCTACCTCGTAAATTTAAAATTGCAGTATCAGGCAGTAAACAAGATCGGGCGATCGTTCAAGCTCACGATATAGGTCTTGAATTTTATTACGACAAAGATCAAAAGATGGCTATTCGCGTTTGGGTCGGCGGTGGATTAGGTAGAACCCCAATTCTTGGATCTGTTATTCGCGAACATCTCGAATGGGAACATATACTGACTTATTGTGAAGCTATCATTCGTGTTTATAATCTTCATGGTCGTCGCGACAATATCTATAAAGCGCGTATTAAAATTTTAGTGAAAGCTTTAGGTATTGAGGAATTTAAAAAACAAGTGGAAGAAGAATGGTTTCATTTAAAAAATTCACCAAATACGATTGATGAAAATGAATTAAAACGCGTTGCGAGATTTTTTACCGCTATGCCTTATGAGAACTTAAGCGATCAAGATGATACTTATGATGAAGCTATTAAAAATAATAAAGCTTTTGCGTCTTGGGTAAAGCGATCTGTTCATCCGCATAAACAAAAAGGTTATCGTGCGATTACACTGTCTCTTAAGCCCCATGGTCTAGCACCAGGCGATGCAAGTTCAGCGCAAATGAGAATTGTGGCTGATTTAGCAGAGCTCTATTGCTTCGGTGAACTTCGTGTATCGCATGAACAAAATCTCATCCTAGCCGATGTAAAACTAAAAGATATTTTTCATGTATGGGAAAAAGCAAAAGCGCATCAACTAGCTACACCTAATATTGGTTTATTAACAGATATCATTTGTTGCCCTGGTGGTGATTTTTGCTCACTTGCTAATGCGAAAAGTATTCCAATTGCAACTTCTATTCAAGAAGCTTTCGATAATCTAGATTATCTCCATGATATTGGAGAATTAGAACTTAATATTTCAGGCTGTATGAACGCATGTGGCCATCATCATATTGGTCATATTGGTGTATTAGGTGTCGATAAAGATGGCTCTGAGTGGTATCAAGTCACGATTGGCGGCAAACAAGGAAATGATGCAAGTCTTGGGACTGTTATTGGTCCTTCTTTTGCAGCAGAAGAAATGCCAGGAGTGGTTAAAAAATTAATTGATGTGTATATCAAACATCGCAACCCTGAAGAAAGATTTATTGATACCGTTCGACGTTTAGGCGTGAATCCTTTCAAGGAGTATGTTTATGCCTAATTCACAACTTATCCTAAATCAATCTATTGTTGATGACACATGGACATTAATCAATTTACCCGCCGCTAATGAAGAAGTAAAAAAACAAGCGGGCAAGGTTGTGCTTTTTAAATTAACGGGCGAATCTTTACCTACAGAATTACAAATCAATGAAACCATCATCCCGCAAACCGGAAAAATTATCCTGCCTCTAAGTGTTTATTTAAAAAATCGTGATGTATTACAAACAAGAGTTCAAAATAAAGAAATCGCATTATGGCTTGCAACTCATGAAACATTAGACTCATTGATAGCTTTAGAAAAAGATATGAATGTATTCCCTCTGATTGCTGTTTTTGTCGAAAGATTTCAAGATGGTCGAATTTTTACGATAGGTAACTTGATTCGTACTCGCTATCAATTTAAAAATACTTTGAGAGCCTTTGGTGATGTATTACAAGATCAATTATTTTATTTAAAGCGTTCAGGATTTGATAGTTACCTTATCAAATCAGGTAAAGATGTACATGAAGCATTAAAAGCACTTAAATCTTTTAGCGATCCTTATCAGGGTGCGGTTGATATTAAAGAGCCTGTTTGGAAAAGAAAGGTTCGCTCATGAGTCTCCAGCAGATCAAAAAACATATCGATAAAATAAATATCGACGATGCGCTAATCAAAATCATTGATGAAAAATCAAAAAATGTTATATCGCTAATCCAAAACAATGTTGAGAAATATCACAGCGTTGCTTTTGCAAATAGTTTGGGTGCAGAGGATATGGTGCTTGTTGATATCATTCAGAGAAACAGACTCAATGTGGAAATTTTTTCAATTGATACAGGAAGGCTGCCTCCTGATACATACAACTTAATTCAAAAAACAGAAGAAAAGTATCAATTTACAATCAAACTTTACTTCCCCAATCAAGAAAAAGTAGAAACTTATGTCAATACCAATGGCATCAATGCTTTTTATAGCTCTCTTGATTTAAGAAAAGCGTGTTGTGCAATTCGCAAGGTCGAACCTTTAAATCGAGCATTAAAAAATAAAAAAGCCTGGATTACAGGTATGAGACAAGAACAATCTCAAACACGAATAGC
>JBEEPP010000043.1:0-6073 GCA_041191045.1 Pseudomonadota bacterium | reverse complement strand
CCCTTTTCATCATGACCTGAAGTATTTTGTCCGTAAGCCTCAGGATTTTTTAAAATCTCATGGATAATGAAGGTGCGACCTCTTTCATTGAAATAGAAATTAATAAAACCCGCACCTGCAATTTCAACTTTTTCAATAAAAGGCGAAGAAGGCAACTTCTCAATGATGAGGGTCGCTAATTCGCGTGGATTTTTTTTCAAAGGTTTAGCGAGCATCATGGCTAAATTGGTTGAAAAATCACCATGCTCGATCGATTTAGGACGATCTAATTGAATAGAATTCGCTAAAATCTCAGGATGTATTGATTGTGCGACGGGCAACAATAATTGTAGAAGATGCGATTTCACGTCTTAGAATGATAGGTAACGTTTAAAGCGTTTATTTTAACTTAGAATTGATGGACTCCCCTTAAAAACTAACACCATGACTGACGCTCTTCATATTCTAAAAGTTGCCCTCGATGTGCCACTCGATCGGGTATTTGACTATAAGACTGAGAATCCCAATACTCAGATTGGACAGTATGTGGTGGTGCCTTTTGGTGCCCGCAAAATGATTGGTGTTGTAGTGGCTGTTTCTGATACCAGCTCAATCGAATCTAAAAAACTAAAGTCTATTATACGTCTTGACCCGGAAGTCATTTTTGATGAGCAAAGTTTTAAGCTCTTTCAATTCTGTAGTCAGTATTATCACTATCCTCTTGGGCAAACTATTTTGTCCGCGGTGCCATCTCGACTAAAAAAATTAAATACTAAGGCGATGATAAAGAAGTATCTTTATCGCTTAACTCCCGAAGCAATTCAATTAGGTGTGGATCAATTGCCGCCTCGCCAAACCATTTTAAAACGTATCGTCATGGCATTAATTGATGCCAAAGAACTCGATGAAGCAAGTCTTCGTTCGATCAGTAGCACTTGGAAAAAATCAATCGAAATGCTTGACGAGATGGGCTGGATTGAAAAAAATGAAGTGACTTTAGATAGCAAAGTGTATAAAGAAGCTTCTATTCCATCTTTAAATAGCGATCAACAAAAAGCACTTCATTCCATATTAGAGACAAATGAAAAATTTGCACCTTGGTTACTCTATGGGATTACTGGCAGTGGAAAAACAGAAGTATATATTCGATTAATTGAAGCAGCATTAAAAAAACAACATGCTCAGGTACTTGTGCTCGTTCCTGAAATTAATTTAACACCGCAACTCGAGAGTCGATTTAGATCGCGTTTTGAAAAATATATGCTCGTCACCCTTCATAGTCACTTAACGGATAACGAGCGCTTAACTCATTGGCGACTGGCTAAAGAGGGCGCTGCCCAGATTATCATTGGAACACGATTAAGTATTTTTACACCAATGCCATATCTCTCTCTCATCATTATCGATGAAGAGCATGATGCATCTTTTAAACAACAAGAGGGTTTACGTTATCATGCGAGAGACGTTGCAATCTTCCGTGCAAAATCTGAAAACATTCCAATTGTCATGGGTACTGCTACACCTTCACTTGAGACTTGGTTTAATGCGACCAAAACTAAAGATGCAAAAAAATTTGGATTTCTAAAATTAACCTCGCGCGCAGTTCAAGATTCAACGCTCCCCGAAATTAAGTGTATTGATATTTCAAAGTCGACAGTCACCAAAGGTTTTTCACCCTATCTTATTGAAGCTATTCGCGATCGTTTAAACAAAAAAGAACAGAGTCTTATTTTTATTAATCGCCGCGGCTTTGCACCCGTCCTCTTGTGTTCTTCATGTCAGTGGACAGGACGATGCCATCGTTGTAGCAGTCGTTTAGTGGTGCACTTAAATCAAAAAAGATTACGTTGCCATCATTGTGGCCATGATGAAAAAATGCCACAACAGTGTCCCTCATGCGGCAACACAGATTTATTTCCCACAGGTTTAGGTACACAGCGCATTGAAGAAACTTTAAAAGAATTTTTTCCTGAAGCGCGTATTTTAAGAGTGGACCGTGATTCAACGAGAACCAAAGAAGCGCTCAATGATTTATTCTTAAAAATGAAAAATCGTGAAATCGATATTTTAATTGGCACTCAAATGCTCTCCAAGGGTCACGACTTCCCTCACTTAAGTTTAGTTGGTGTTCTGGATACGGATCAGGCTTTATATAGCCCTGATTTTAGAGCAAGCGAACGCCTATTTTCGCAGCTGATGCAAGTGAGTGGCCGTGCAGGCCGTGCCAATATAAAAGGCGAAGTCTATATTCAAACTGCATTTCCAAATCACCCTTTATTCGAAGCTTTAAAAACGCATGACTACGAACACTTTGCGAATGAGCTTTTAAAAGAAAGAGAATTAGCAGAGCTAAGTCCTTTCTCGTTTCTAGTGCTCTTAAAAGCGGAAGCGCATCAATTGACGCATGTGATGAAGTTTTTAAATGAAGCTATGCAAAAAGCGCAGGATTTAAGTCATCACGTGACTGTTTATAATCCAGTCCGACCAATCATGGAAAGATTAAAAGGCATGGAAAGAGCGCAATTAGTTTTACAAGCAAGCTCTCGTGTTGCATTACAAAAATTACTTGATGAATGGGTATCTTTTTTACGTGAAAATAAATTAGGTCAAAAAGTGAAATGGGTGGTAGATATTGACCCTTTAGAATTTTAAAAAGTTATCTACTAATTTTTAGCGCAATAGCTTCTTGAAGTTTGACTGATAGGTCTTTTCTTGATTGAGTAGGTTTGACTGGATGTCCAATATCTAAAGCAACTTCAATACGATTTGATTTGGCAATACGTTTGAAGGATTGAAATAAGGTTGTCGAACCATGAAAACTTGTACGATTTGTAATCACATTATTTTCTTTGTATTTAATCGACAAGGGCAGAAGTAATTTATTAGATTCGAAAGCTGATTGAAATAAATTGCTCTTAAATGGTAGCACTTGATATCCATTTGATGTTATGCCTTCAGGGAAAATACATATCGACTGCTTATGATTTTTGAAATGATGATTCATTGCCTGAACAACTTCAAGCAAGCTTGATTTGCGATTGCGATCAACAAAAATGGCGCCAGAAATTTTAGCGAGCATTCCAATAATGGGCCACGTTTTGACATCAGATGCAGAGACAAACGTGATAGGTTTTAATGAAAAGATCACAGGAATATCAAGCCATGAAATATGGTTTGAAACCACAAGATAACTATCTTTACTTAAAAAATTTAAAACTTCTCCTGAGAGCGTAATTTTAATCTTTAAAATACGTAAAAGACGTTTTGCCCAGTGTTGAATAAGAACACCACTGATCTTTCTTGGAAGCATAATCATAGCGATACAAAGAATCACTGCTAAAAGTAAATGCAAGGCCATCAAGATAGATTTAAAAATAAAGTTCATAGAGAGCGCTTATAAAATTTCGATGCCATACAGCTTTACAATTTTTGCAAAAATATAAAATGCGATCAAAGTAATGACAACTGAGATACCGAGTGTTAGCCAAAACCCAAATCGCTTCAGTAAAAATGGAAACGTTAAGAACATGGGGAGAGTTGGTACAACGTACCAAAAGGTGTACCACGCATGATTTGCAATTTTAGATTCCGGTTGTTTTTCTATATAGAGCCAAATTAAAGTAAGCACTGTCACGAGAGGCAGTGCAGCTATGAGCCCGCCTAATCGGTCACTTTTTTTAGCTACCTCAGAAATAAGAACCACCATAGCTGAGGTCATTAAAAGTTTAAATAAAATCCACATCATCACCTTTCTTCTCTTAAAGAGTCTAGATTTGGTTCTTCTTCAGGAAAAGCTTTTAAGTAAATTGCTAAATCCTGATCGAGCGTGCCCCAGTTTACGAAACTAGCAAGTTTTTTATAAATTTTATGAATGATTATATTTCGATGCTTACAAAAATTTGTTAAGGAAATCAGTTGATGACCGGTTTCAATCTTGGCGGGGTATGCTGTTTGGCCACTTTGAATAGATTTGGCCCCCATTTTGTATGACCAGTTGATGCATTCAATCCATAATCGAAAATAAATAAACCAATCCTGAGGAGCCTCATAGTCAATGCCTATAAATTTATTAATCACATGATCGTTTAAATGAAAACATAGCATAAAAGCAATTATTTCATTTGAAGATTGGTGTCTGAGAATAATAAAATGCGCTTCTTTCTCACGGGAGATAAATTCAAAAAATTCTGGTGTTAACTCTTCGTATTTAGTTTTTTCTTTTAAATTAGTTTTTGAAAATAGGCGATAAAGTTGATGAAGAGTATGATTGTCTGGCAAATGAATGACGCTGACATCCAGCGGGGCCGAGAGGCTTTTTTTTAATTTCTGTCTGAGCTCATATCTTCGAGATGCTATAAGTGATGCAAGGTAATCCTCCGCTTCCCTTCCTTCAAGCTTTAAAAGCGTTGATGGAAATCCTATAAGCGGGAATAGATTTTTAGATTTCGAAATTTTTGAAAGTGTTTGATGATATGCCTCTGGAAAATCTTTCCATACCAACATAGACGTATTATATTTTTTTGCTTGTTTTTCTGCAGCTTCATGAACGCAAAGAAAAATATCATCTTGAGTGACCTCATTATTTTTTAAAAACTGTGGGTCAATTCCAATATGTCCTTCATCAGAGCAGGCGCTTCCTATAAAAAAAGTACGTTGATATAAAAAGGATGGGATGACTTTGCCGATTAATTTTCTTAAAGTAAGAAATATGGGAGGCGTTAAAAGTTCGATAGGCACATCCATAACAAAAGCAGGAGCTATACCGACGGGTTGATCATTATAGGAAATCAGTCCGTAGGTAAAAGTGAATTGTTTTTCAAGATGAGAGCATTCAAGGGATCGATACCACCATTGACCTTCGTACGGAGCTGAGAAGCAATTTTCCCATAGTGCTTGTGGGATTTGCGATTCAGAATTAAGCCATTCAAGAGTGAGCTGTTGTATCATTTATGAGAATTATACTTAAAACCTTATAATTCTTAACTTATGCAGAAATTTTTATTTTTTTTAACTATACTTTTTTTTAGTAGCTCACTTTTTGCAGTTCATTCAGATTATTGCGTGAGTTGTGAGCGAGATAAGCATGGCCGCATTAAAAGAAGTCTGGATGTAAAGAAAGCTTTTAAAAAAATGCAGCCGTGTCCATCAACAGGTAAATCTTTTGGGGCTTGTCCTGGTTATATTATTGATCACATCATTCCTTTAAAGCGAGGTGGGTTAGATGATGCATCTAATATGCAATGGCAGACTTTAGAAGAATCAAAAGAAAAAGACAAATGGGAATAACTTTTTATTTTGAGATGTGATTTCAAGTAATATAATCTACATATGAAACGACAAATTTTTTATATCGACTATCCTCAAGAGCATCAGGGTGATGCATTACATGCCTATCAATGTAAATACTGCAAAATAGATACCGTGAAAATTAACGGCTTACTTGAAAATCATATGCCAAATTGTCACTATAGAATTGAAAAAGAAAAAATGATTACTGACTAAGTTGCTTACCAATTAAGGCGGCACCAATTACGCCCGCCGAATCACCTAAAATATTCCTAACAATGGGCGTTGAAGGTACATCATTAAAAATACGCTTATAAACTTCTTCAACACCTTCTTTATATAAACTTTTTTCATTTGAAAGTCCGCCACCTAAAACAACAATGTCAGGATCCAAAATATTAATAAGATTAGCTAAGGCTTGACCAAAACGAGCATAGAAATCTTGTTTAATATTTTTTAAAGACTCATCTATTAAAGGTATTGAGAAAAAATCAATTGCTGAGATCGATTTACCCGTTTTGTTTTTAATTCTTTTTTCTATGCCACCCCCTGATATAAAACTCTCAACACAACCACTTGCCCCGCAATAACAAGGTGACCCTTGAGGATCAATCACCATATGACCCCACTCACCCGCAATATTTTGTGGGCCTTGTCTAATTTTTCCATCAAATACGATGCCACCCCCACAGCCCGTTCCCATAATGACACCAAATACAGAAGGATATCCTTTACCTGCACCCATGAGCGCTTCTGCGAGCGCAAAACAATTAGCATCATTTTCAATCACAATGTCATGCACTAATTT
>JBEEPP010000042.1:0-6082 GCA_041191045.1 Pseudomonadota bacterium | reverse complement strand
TGCATCATGAATGGATGTGGGTTTTATAAACTCATCCGTTTCTTCCCTTTCATATCCTTTGTGAATCGCATCAATCGGATCTCTGAGATGAATAGGAGACCCCATGGTTAATGCGTTATAAGCCAACTCAATACGAAGCCAGCGCTTATCGCGATCCATTGCATAGTAGCGACCTGATATAGAAGCAATTTTACCAATACCTATGTCTTTTAAATGAGATTCGAGTTGTTCGATATATTGCAAAGCGCTTTTAGGTGGCGTATCTCGACCATCTAAGAAAGGATGAACGTAAACATCTTTTAGATCACATTGCTTCGCGAGTTTTAACATGGCATAGAAGTGATCTAAATGACTATGAACACCGCCATCAGAAAAAAGACCTAAAAGATGCAAGGCCTTCCCCTTTTCTTTAATTGATTTGAATGCGTTGATCAGTGCTGCATTTTTAAAAAAATCACCTGAGGCGATACTTGAATTAATTCTTTCAAGATCTTGCTGAACAATACGACCAGCACCTATATTTAAATGACCTACTTCTGAATTGCCCATTTGTCCTTGAGGTAAGCCTACAAATTCCTCTGAGGCATTAATAAAGCTATGCGCATATTTAGCCCACAAACTATTCCAGTGAGGCATTTTTGCATTTTTAATTGCATTATGGTTTTCATCTTCTCGGTGTCCAAAGCCATCCAAGATGATGAGTAATACAGGTTTTTTTAACATAGTAGAAGGTATGTATATGTGGCTTTAAAGATTAATGAATTATAATGCTTGTCATCAAATTTCACACTCCTTAACGTGAGCGCCCTATGAAATCAATTAAGATGTATACCAGCGGGTATTGCCCTTATTGTTCAAATGCTGAAAAGCTTTTGTCCAAAAAAGGGATTACAGATATTAAAAAAATACGCGTAGACGGAGATTCGGCTATTTTAGAAGAGATGATTGAAAAAACCGGACGTCGCACCGTGCCGCAAATTTACATTGGTGACTACCATGTGGGCGGGTTTGATGATTTAAGAGCGCTTGACTTAGAAGGCAAGCTCGATACACTTCTTGGAATTTCCTAGAAAGATTCCCCTTATTTTATTTAAATATTCTCGATAAAAAGATAGAATGCTGTATTCGTTTAATTAAATAACAGCAGCTTTAAAGCTCGCGTGACTGGAAAATAACATGGCAGAAAAAAAGAAAGCAGCACCCAAATCAACTAAAGCAGAAAAAAGCGTCAAAATTGATCCGCAAGCAAATGGAAGTGCCCAACCTGGTTTTGCTATTGAAAAACTTTTTCTTAAAGATGTTTCAGTTGAAGTACCTAATTCTCCAGAAATATTCACACAACGAGAAGCCCCTCAAATTGCTATTGAATTAGGTAATTCAGGTAAGCCTTTGGCTGACGGGTATTTTGAGGTTGCTTTAAAAATTACTGTGACATCAAAAATTGCTGATAAAACAGCTTTTCTCATTGAAGTGACTCAAGCAGGTATTTTCGCATTACGTAATATTCCAGAAGAAAATCTTGAAATGATTATTGCAATTACTTGCCCTAATATTTTATTCCCATATGCACGCGAAGCTATTTCAGATTTAGTGATTAAGGCAGGTTTTTCCCCTGTGCTCTTAAACCCAATTAATTTTGAAATGCTCTATATGCAACAAAAGCAGCAAGCAGCGGGTAATGCGGTTGGCACAAAAAACTAACTTTTTTTTTAGTTATTTTTTTGTATGGATTGTGTGCTTCATTTCACAATCTGCTTATGCCGAATTTCGATCTGTTGCATTTGCTAAAACCATTCTCTATGAAGCGCCATCAGCTACTACCAAAAGAGTTTATCTAGTAGGCGAAGGCTATCCTTTAGAAATTATTGTGAATCTTGGCGACTGGCTTAAAGTTAGAGATCCTTATGGCACTTTAAGTTGGGCAGAATCAAAAAATTTACAATCTAAAAGAACGGTGATAGTGAAGGTAGATAAAGCAAATATATACAAAGACCCTGAATCTAAATCAGCGCTTGTAGCTACAATTGAAAAAGATGTCGTCGTTGAACTTTCAGATCCTCTTATTGCCAATGGTTGGATTAAAGTGCGCTATCAACAAGATCTTGATGGATACATCCAAACCTCTCAGGTATGGGGAATTTAATTAATTGAAGATCGCAGTCTTAGGAGCGGGCGCATGGGGCACGGCTTTGGCAATGCAAATTAGCCAAAAGCATCGCGTTACACTATGGGCTAGAAATGCAGGTCACGTCTCTGGCATGCGCAAAGCAAGATCAAATCCACTTTATCTAGGGGATTTTCCTTTTAACGATCAATTGATGCTCGAAGATAATTTGAGCGAAGCGATTCATGACGCCGAACTTATTTTATCGGTTGTACCCACTTCTGGCTTTAGAGCTATTTTAAAAGAGATCAAATATTTAAATCATAAAGCACCGGTTATATGGGCAAATAAAGGCCTCGAAGCAGAGACTGCAAAACTGCCTCATGAAGTTGCTATGGAAGAATTGGGCGACCCTAAAAAAACAGGTCAACATTGGGGTGCGTTATCAGGCCCCAGTTTTGCAGCTGAGCTTGTAAGATCTCTGCCTACCGCACTTACCTTAGCTGCAACCGACGAAGTATTTACACAAAGCTTAGCTTCTATTATCCATGGGAATAACTTGCGCGTTTATACAAGTCAGGATGTGATTGGCGTGTCTGTGGGGGGCGCACTTAAAAATGTAATCGCTATTGCTGCAGGTATTTCAGATGGCATGGGATTTGGAAATAACGCGAGAGCTGCTTTAATCACCCGAGGCTTGGCTGAGATTACACGTTTTGGTATGAGTTTGGGCGGTCAAAAAGATACTTTCATGGGACTTACAGGCGCTGGCGATTTAATTTTGACTTGTACTGGAGACTACTCAAGAAATCGTGAAGTTGGTTTAAGGCTTGCTAAAGGTCAAACGATTGATGAAGTTTTAAAGGGCTTAGGTCATGTTGCTGAAGGTGTTTATACGGCCAAAGAGGTTGTGAATCGGGCAAAAGCGCTTCACGTATCTATGCCCATTACGCATGAAGTGAATCAAGTATTAAGTTTTGGTAAATCCCCTAAAGAAGCTGTGATCGACTTGTTAGGTCGCGAGCAAAAGGCAGAAACACATTAAGCCCTAAACCCCGCCTTTAAATCCATTTTGTCGCCAAGCTTCATATAAAAGAATCGCGGCTGCATTCGATAAATTTAAGCTCCTACTATTTTCCACCATAGGGATTCTTATTTTTTTATCGTGATCAAATTGACTACGAATCGACTCAGGCAGGCCTCGGGTTTCAGGCCCAAATAAAAAGATATCCCCTTTTTGATATGCAACCTCATGGTAGGACATACTTCCTTTGGTTGTGATAGCAAATATTCGAGCGTCATCATGAAGGGATTTAAATGCTGAAAAATCCGGATAAGTTTTAACTGATGCATATTCATGATAATCAAGCCCTGCACGCACAAGCCGCTTATCATCCAAATTAAAACCTAAGGGTTCAATTAAGTGAAGTTTTGTGTTTGTGTTTGCGCAAAGCCTAATAATATTGCCAGTGTTGGGAGGAATTTCAGGTTCAAAAAGGGCTATAGAAAACATAAGATATAACAACTGATTAATTTTTATACAATTGTAACAAATTATAGTAAAATAACTTAACAATTGCTTTTTAAGACTATTTTAATAATTAAATCATATAGATAGGGATTTATCATGATTGAATCGCAGCCTAATTTAAGTCAGCAACCCATTCAATTCGAACGAAAATCCCCTAAAAAACAAAAAAATTCCCCAAAAGACCGCTGGTCAGTTGCTGAAATTGAAGCTTTATATGCACTACCTTTTAATGACCTTATGTTTAAGGCTCAAACCATTCATCGTGAAAATTTTGATCCTAATAAAGTTCAAGTAAGCACGCTCTTGTCTATTAAGACGGGAGGATGTTCAGAAGACTGTGGCTACTGCCCTCAATCTGCACGCTATGACACCAATGTAGAAAATGAAGCCATGTTGCCGATTGATGATGTGCTTAAAGCTGCGAAGGCTGCAAAGGATGCTGGCGCCAGCCGTTTTTGTATGGGCGCTGCTTGGAGGAGTCCCAAAGATAAGGATTTAAAGCCCGTCTTAGAAATGATTCAAGAAGTTAAAAAAATGGGACTTGAAACTTGCGCAACCCTCGGCATGTTAAAGGATGGGCAAGCCAACATGCTAAAAGAAGCAGGGCTTGATTATTACAACCATAATTTAGATACAGCGCCTGAATTTTATGGTGACGTAATTTCAACGCGTGTATATCAAGACAGGCTTGATACATTAGACCGCGTCCGAGAAGCCGATCTTCATGTATGTTGTGGCGGCATAGTGGGCATGGGGGAGAGTAGGTCTCAACGTGCAGGTTTGATTGCGCAACTCGCCAATATGGAAAAGCAGCCAGAGAGTGTGCCGATTAATTTACTGACACAGGTAGAAGGTACGCCTTTACATGGAACCGAACCGCTCGATCTTTTTGAGTTTGTGAGAACGATTGCTGTTGCGAGAATTACGATGCCAAAAAGTTATGTAAGATTATCTGCAGGAAGACAATCGATGCACGAAGGCATTCAATCATTAGCTTTCCTAGCTGGGGCTAACTCAATTTTTTATGGTGAAAAGTTATTGACGACAGATAATCCGGATGCAAAAGTTGATCAAGCTTTATTCAATAAGTTAGGTATTCGTCCTATATAAGTTTGTGATGCTAGATCAAATATATCATGAACTTCAATCTTTAAAAGACAATCATCTTTTTAGAACAAGAAAATTATTAAGCGGAAGATTGGGGTCTAATCTTTCCTTTAATAATCAAAATTATTTAAGCTTTTCATCAAATGACTATTTAGGCCTTTCACAAAATCAATCTATCCAAGATGCTCTAATCGAAGGTATTCATTTGTCAGGCAACGGCATGGGGGCTTCTCACCTTATTTCAGGCCATCATGAATTCCATGAGGCGTTTGAAAATGCATTTAGTGAAGCGCTAAATTTTGAAAGAGCACTTTTATTCTCGTCAGGCTATATGGCTAATATGGGTGTCATCTCAGCATTAGTTGGGAAAGACGATACTATTTTTTCTGATAAGTTAAATCATGCGTCATTAAATGATGCGTCTATTCTTTCTCGCGCCATTCATAAAAGATATCTACATCATGATTTACAACATTTAGAAGAGTTGCTTCAAGCATCAAAGTCAAAAGTAAAGCTGATTGTTACTGATGCTGTTTTCAGTATGGATGGTGATTTAGCTAATATTCCAGATTTATTAAAATTATGTGAAATGTACGATGCTTATCTTTATATAGATGATGCGCATGGTTTTGGTGTATTGGGTAAAAATGGCAAAGGCATACTTCAACACTTTTATGATCAAGAAAAAATTAAAGAACCTTATTCGTCCAGAATTTTCTATATGGCAACACTAGGGAAGGCAGCTGGTATTCATGGTGCTGTCGTAGCATCTTCAAATAATCTTATCGAATATTTAATTCAAAAATCTAAACAATATATTTATACGACTGCAATGCCAGCTTTTATGGCATATGGATTAAAAGAATCATTAAATCAAATTTTAAAAGCAGATCAAATAAGAGCGCATTTAAATAATCTTATTACACAGTTTAGAGCTAATACTAAGTTTAAAAAAATGACTTTAGGTAGCTCATTAACACCTATTCAGCCCCTTATTGTTGGAAGTGAAATTAATGTATTAAGATTAAATCAATGGTTAATGGAAAAGGGAATATATGTTCCTGCTATTAGACCTCCTACTGTGCCCCGAGGTACTTCTCGACTTCGCATTTCACTTTCAGCATTGCATCAAGATAACGATGTACTGAGATTAATGAAAACTATATTAGATTTTGAAAGCTAATCTGATGCACATTAAAAAAATTGGACGGGGTAAAGATCTTGTTCTTATTCATGGATGGGGGATGCATAGCGGCATATGGAAGCCTATTATTGAGAAATTTTCAAATCAATACACACTTCATCTTGTTGATATTCCTGGTATGGGTAAAAGTCATATC
>JBEEPP010000041.1:0-6222 GCA_041191045.1 Pseudomonadota bacterium | reverse complement strand
AGCGCACCATTTGCATAAAGTTCTTCACCAACTTGCGAGCCCACAGATTCTACTCTTTGTATTTTTGTATCTTTGTCACTTTCAAGAAGAGCCATTGATACTTTTTCTGACAATTGAGCAATCGATAAATCCTGTCGAATAGGTAAGCGAATCAAAACATCTTTACTTGTGCCAAAGTTTTGCACCGTTGCATCTTTAAGATCAATTTTATCCATTACTTGACGAATTTTATCGATATCTGCCGGATGGCTATAACTGACTTCCATAAGAGTGCCGCCAGTAAAATCAACACCAAGATTAAGACCTCTAAGACCTAAGAAGATAATCGCAATAATGAAAGTGATGAGAGAAATGGTCGTGGTTAAGCGACCATAACTCATGAAAGGGATATCTTTTTTTATTCTAAATAATTCCATAATTAGTCTTGATGGGGTCTATAGATTTGACCGATAGATAATTTATCAATTTTACGTCGATACCCGTAAAGAATATTTACAAGCGCTCTTGACACCAAGATAGCGCTAAACATGGAAGTTAAAATGCCTAATACATGAACCACAGCAAATCCTTTAATGGGGCCTGTACCAAACATAAATAAGGCGAGACCCGCAATTA
Organism: Pseudomonadota bacterium; assembly: GCA_041191045.1. GTDB lineage: Bacteria > Pseudomonadota > Gammaproteobacteria > Burkholderiales > Methylophilaceae > Methylopumilus. The sequence continues at coordinate 5,607 of JBEEPP010000041.1, read as the reverse complement.
ATGTCGTGACATTGGAATCTAGGATTGTGTCAAATGCGCGATCATAACCCGCATGAATACTTGCTTGCGGGGTATTGCCGTTTCTAAGCTCCTCTCTAATTCTTTCGTTAATTAGTACGTTTGCATCAATTGCCATACCTAATGCTAAGGCAATCGCTGCCAATCCAGGAAGTGTTAGGGTAGCTTGGAGAATAGATAATAAAGCGACTAATAATAATAAATTTACACCAAGAGCAAAAATAGAAACGCCTCCAAAGACCATGTAGTAAAAGATCATCATGACGGAAATAGCGGCAAATCCCCACAACGTAGAGTGAATACCTCGTTTAATATTTTCTTCACCCATGCTTGGGCCTACGGTGCGCTCTTCAATTATTTGCATAGGGGCTGCAAGAGCACCAGCTCTTAATAAAAGAGATATATCGGTAGCTTCTTGTGGGCTATTCATCCCAGAAATTTGTACACGACCACCGCCAATTTCTTGTTGGATGACCGGTGCTGTTACAACTTCCGTTTGTCCTTTTTCTATAAGAAGAATCGCTAAACGTTTACCTACATTTTCACGAGTTACTTGTTTAAATATATTTGAACCTCTGCCATCCAGCGTCACATGAACAACAGATCTCCCTGATTGTTGATCCACACCTGGACCAGCATCAGTAATTCTATCGCCCGTAAGTAATACATTTTTCTTTACGAGAATGGCCCTACCGTCCCTATCTTTGAATAAATCATCTCCGAAAGGAGTATTGCCTTTTTGAGCGCTTTCCAACGTAGCAATATCTGTTTTATCTTCATCGACTAATCTTATTTCGAGCGTCGCTGTTCGCCCAAGAATTTCTTTAGCTTTAGCTGTGTCTTGAACGCCTGGAAGTTGGACAACAATCCGATCTAACCCTTGTTGCTGGATAATAGGTTCAGCAACACCTAGTTCGTTGATGCGGTTATGAAGTGTTTGTAAATTTTGTTTGAGCGCGAATTCTTGAATTTTTTTCTTGCCCATTTCGCTCATTCCAATATCGAGCGCTTTATCTTTTCCAGATGAAGATTCATTAACCATTAAATCTGGGTAATTTACTTTGATAAGTTTTTTAGCTTTTTCTAACTCTTCTTGGCTGTCAAACTGAAGTTTTACAATTTCATTTAATCTTGAAGCGCCAATATATGAGATGCGCTCTTTTCTAAGCGTCATACGGAAATCATTTAAGTAGCTTTCAGCCGCTTTTTCAGCTGCAGCTTTCATGTCTACTTGAAGAAGAAAGTGGACGCCACCTCTTAAATCCAAACCTAGATACATGGGAATAGCACCAATTTTAGATAGCCATGCAGGCGACTTAGAGACAAGGTTTAAAGCAATTACATAATTACCACCTAGCACGTTTTGAAGTACATCTTTTGCCTTAACTTGACCGTCAGGATTTGAAAATTTAACTTTGATGCCATTAGGCTCTTGAATGATTGCATCATAAGGAAGGCTCGCTTCTTTTAAAGTGCTTTCAATCGTAGCTAAAATAGATAAATCTAATTTATCTGAGGCTTTAGTTGGCATGATTTGAACAGCAGGCGATTCACCAAAGAAATTAGGAACAGAGTAAATCAGGCCAATAAAAATTGCGATTAAAACAAGGCCATACTTCCATTTAGGATATTGATTCATTATTAACTTAAGCCGTCAATTCAGAAATTTAGATGGATTTTATGGTGCCTTTAGGCAGTAAAGTTTGTATAGATTGCTTCTGGATATGCATTTGAGTTCCAGTCGTAATTTCTAATGTAACAAATTGATCTTTGATTTTCACAACTTTGCCAAGCACACCTCCATTAGTTACAACTTCATCATCTTTTTTAATTGACTCAATCATAAGTTTGTGGGCTTTTGCTTGTTTCATTTGAGGGCGAATTAACATGAAGTAAAAAAGCACAAAAATGATAATAAATGGCAAAAAGCTCATCAAATCCGTGGGCGGGGTATCAGCAGCATATGCATGATTTATAAACATTTATATTTCCTACAGGTAATTAATTTTAAAGATTAATTTTAGCACAGCAGGCGTTTATTGAATGCCGCGTTTCCTGTTTTGATGGAATATTTTTCTATAAGTTTCAAATGCCCCGGTTTCGATGGCTAGTCTAGCCTCTTGAACTATTTTTTGATAATAGAACAGATTATGGATGGTATTGAGGCGAGAGCCTAGCATTTCTCCAATTCTAAAAAGATGATGCAGGTACGCGCGAGAAAAGTTTTGACAGGTATAACACTCACAATCGCTATCGATTGGATTTGTATCGTTTTTATACTGTGTATTTTTAAGCTTTAAATCTCCATACCGAGTAAATAGCCACCCATTCCTTGCATTCCTTGTAGGCATTACGCAGTCAAACATATCAATACCATGAGCAATTGCCTCAACTAGATCTTCTGGGGTACCAACACCCATCAAATAGCGCGGTTTATCTTCGGGCATTTTAGGTGCAATAAATGTAATAACTTTTTGCATTTCTTCTTTGGGTTCGCCGACCGATAATCCGCCAATTGCATAACCATCAAAATTAATTTTTTTTAATTCATCTAGCGAGTGCTCTCTAAGGTCTTCAAACATGCCTCCTTGAATGATGCCAAATAAAGCGTTCTGATTTGATTCATGGGCTACTTTGCTTCTATAAGCCCATTTTAAACTGAGCTGCATAGAGGTTTTTGCTACCTCATAGGAGGCTGGATATGGCGTACATTCATCAAAAATCATCACAATATCTGAGTTAAGTGCTTTTTGAATTCGCATAGATTCTTCAGGACTTAGAAAACAAGAATCGCCATTAATGGGCGATTTAAATTCAACACCTTCCTCAGTAATTTTTCTCATTTTGCCAAGGCTCCATACCTGAAAGCCACCAGAATCAGTAAGGATAGATCGACGCCATTGGATAAAGTCATGCAGCCCTTTGAAAGTTGAAATAGTTTCAAGACCAGGACGAAGCCATAGATGAAAAGTATTTCCAAGAATAATTTCAAAACCTATAGATTCCAAATCTTGAGGGCTTAAAGATTTGACTGCTCCATAAGTGCCTACAGGCATAAATACCGGTGTTTGCACGGTACCATGTTGGAGTTTTAATTCGCCACGTCTGGCTTCGCCATCTTTTTGAATGAGATTGAATTGCATGTTTATATTGTGAGTTCGTTCTGCAGTAAGTCAATGAGTATAAATTAGAATTAATGAAATCGTTAAAGCTTTGTTATACTAAAAGATTAAGTTTTCACTTGAAAATGAGACATGAAAAAGTTTAAAAGTATCGGAAAAAATAAAGAAAATTTATTAAGAAATAAAATAGGTAAGCATACTTTTTATTTGTTGCCTAATTTTATTACAACGGCTTCTTTATTCTCTGGATTTTATTCTATAGTACAAGCGATGAATGGTAAGTATGAGCTCGCAGCCATTGCTATTTTTATTGCCATTATTATGGATGGATTAGATGGCCGCATTGCAAGACTGACCCATACTGAAAGTGCATTTGGTGCTGAATACGATAGTCTTTCTGATATGGTTTCATTTGGCGTAGCACCCGCTCTAATTCTCTATGTTTGGGCATTAAAGCCTTTGGGGAAATTAGGTTGGATTGCAGCCTTTGTTTATTGTTGTTGTGCAGCGTTTCGACTTGCTCGCTTTAATGTGAAATTAGATCAAGATGAAAAAAAATATTTTTTTGGATTACCAAGCCCAGCTGCAGCTGCATTGCTTGTGAGTTTTGTTTGGGTATCAAATGAAAACGGTTTTAGTGGAAGCGAGATTTTTTTTAACATGATCAAAATGAAATGGGTCTCATGGTCATTGACGATGTTAATCGCACTCTCAATGGTAAGCGAAATTAGATTCTACAGCGGCAAAGATATTAATCTTAGAAACAGCGTTCCATTCGTCGCTATTTTATTGGTCATTTTAGCATTCGTATTAGTTTCTTATAGCCCACCTGAAGCTATCTTCATAATAGTAGGCTGTTATTTTTTATCAGGCTATTTCAATTTAATAAGACAGTTTAAATTTAAAAAATAAGGTGCAGTAGATGCAACAAGAAATTCAAAATAACAAACTCATTATTTTTGATACCACATTAAGAGATGGGGAACAAAGTCCTGGCGCTTCTATGACTCAGGAAGAGAAGTTGCGTATTGCAAGGCAGCTTGAAAAGCTAGGTGTTGACGTGATTGAAGCAGGATTTGCGGCAGCAAGTCCAGGAGACTTTGAGTCTGTGAGTACTGTTGCAAAAAACATTAAAGAGTCAACTATATGTTCATTAGCGCGTGCCGTTGAAAATGATATTCGCAAAGCTGGTGAAGCGATTAAACATGCAAAAAAAGGACGTATTCATACATTCATTGCAACTAGCAAAATTCATATGGAGAATAAACTTCGCATGTCAGAAGATGAGGTATTAGATCGAGCTGTTCAAGCGGTGAAATGGTCTTTGGAATATACCGATGATGTAGAGTTTTCTGCTGAAGATGCAGTGCGGTCTGAAATTAATTTTCTTGTAAAAGTTTTTAATGCTGTAATCAAAGCTGGGGCTACAACTATTAACGTACCAGATACTGTTGGTTATTCAATCCCAGGAGTTTGGGGCGAGCGGATGAAAACATTAATTAATCAAGTTGAAAATGCTTCAAAAGTTATATGGTCTACACACTGTCATAACGATCTTGGCATGGCTGTTGCAAATTCACTTGCTGCCGTCATGAATGGCGCAAGGCAAGTTGAATGCACTATTAATGGTTTGGGTGAAAGAGCAGGCAATGCAAGTTTAGAAGAAATTGTCATGGCTGTTAGAACAAGAAAAGATTTATTTAATTTAACGACGAGTATTGATACCACACAAATTGTGCCGACTTCAAAGTTGGTTTCAACAATTACAGGTTATCCTGTTCAACCTAACAAAGCGATAGTCGGGGCAAATGCTTTTGCTCATGAATCTGGTATTCATCAAGATGGTGTTTTAAAACACAGAGAAACTTATGAAATTATGCGCGCTCAAGATGTGGGCTGGGGCGCAAATAAGATTTCGCTTGGAAAATTATCAGGTCGTAATGCGTTTAAAACAAGACTTCAAGAGCTAGGCATTGATATTCAATCCGAAGATATTGTTAATGCAGCATTTGCAAGATTTAAAGATTTGGCTGATAAGAAATCAGAAATTTTTGATGAAGACCTCCATGCCCTTATGAGTGAAGAATATACCTCAGAAGCGATAGAGCATTTCAAATTAATTCATTTAAAAACAATGTCAGAGACAGGTACAACGCCTCATGCGGAAATTAAAATTTCTGAGAATGGAAAAGAAGTTATTGCCGAGTCTGCTGGAGGCGGTCCTGTAGATGCGACATTTAAAGCAATCGAAAAAATTGCAAACTCAGGTTCTGAACTGCAACTTTATTCTGTTAATAACATTACAAGCGGCACAGATGCTCAAGGTGAAGTGACTGTGAGATTAGCAAAGGGCGGTCGAATCGTGAATGGCCAAGGTGCTGATACAGATATTGTGATTGCATCTGCTAAAGCTTATATCAATGGATTAAACAAACTTCATTCCAAATTAGAACGTGCTCATCCTCAG
>JBEEPP010000040.1:0-6241 GCA_041191045.1 Pseudomonadota bacterium | reverse complement strand
AGTGCCAAAGGAATTGATGCAGCAGAAGTGTTGCCATGTCTGTCGATGGTAACAATGACGCGATCCATGCTCATATTTAATTTTTTTGCGGTGGCTTCTAAAATTCGAATATTGGCTTGATGAGGCACAAGCCAGTCAATATCTGATTTTTCTAATTGATTCATTTCTAAGGTTTCATCAACAATAGAATCTAATGTATTCACAGCGATTTTAAATACTTGATTCCCCTGCATTTCAATTGTAGCTTTTCCTTTTTGATGAGATACCCCGCTTGGAACATGAAGTAGTTTTTCATATGCGCCATCTGCATGAATATGGGTAGACAAAATTCCTGGTTGATCTGATGATTCAAGAATAATAGCACCCCCACCATCACCCCAGAGAATAGCGTTGCTTCGGTCAGAATAATCTGTAATGCGTGACATAGTGTCAGCGCCAATGACTAAAACGCATTTTGCAGCGCCTGTTTTAATAAAATTATCTGCAACAGAAAGCGCATAAACAAAACCGCTGCATACCGCTTGAATATCAAATGCTGGGCACAAAGATAAGCCAAGTTTTGTCTGGACAATGCAGGCTGTACTCGGAAATGTTTTATCAGGCGTAGTAGTTGCTACGATGATAAGATCAATTTTATTTGCGTCAATACCCGCAGCATTGATTGCGAGCTTAGATGCTTCTACTGCTAAATCACTTGTATATTGATGTGCAGATACGATGTGCCTTTCTTTAATACCTGTTCTTGTCGTAATCCACTCATCAGTCGTCTCAAACATTTTTTCAAGATCGTGATTGCTTAGTATTTTTTCAGGGAGATAACTTCCTGTCCCTGTAATTTTTGAATAAATCATATATGTTCTGATGACGAAATATCTAAAGGCATTTCTAACTCAAGTTGTTTTTGTATTTTTTCTAAAACATTATTTTTTGACTCTTCAATAGCTGTCTGAATTGCAAAAAAGAATGAATAACTATCTGCGCTACCATGGCTTTTAACCACAATACCCCTGAGACCAAGAAAACTAGCTCCATTGTATCTTCTAGGATCGAGTCTTTTTTTGAATCGATTAAGAACAAGCAAGGAAACGAATGCCATAACTTTTGTAATCCAATTGCGTTTAAATTCTTGCGTTAAAAATCGACCCATTAATTGAGCAATTCCTTCAGCTGTTTTAAGTGCAACATTACCTACAAATCCATCACATACAACAACATCAGTTGTGCCTTTAAAAATATCATTACCTTCAACATTACCATAGAAATTAAGATGGCTTCGGCGAAGTAACTCACTAGCTTCCTTAACAATTTCATTGCCTTTAATATCTTCTGAGCCAATATTCAAAAGCCCTACTGAAGGATTAGGATTGCCGGTCACCGAACTTACTAGCATGGCGCCCATAACTGCGAATTGCAATAAATGTTCTGCTGTGCAGTCTGTATTGGCACCAAGATCTAACATATAAGTTGTACCTTTTTGACTTGGTAAACTTGATGCAATAGCAGGCCTATCAATACCTGGTAACATTTTTAACACATAGCGAGCTGTTGCCATAAGTGCGCCGGTATTGCCAGCGCTGACGCAGGCTTGTGCCTTCCCTTCCTTGATTAAATTAATAGCGACACGCATGGAGGAGTCTTTTTTATTTTTCAAAGCGCTTTGAGGAGATTCATCCATTTCCACGACTTCACTTGTATGTTGTATAGACAAGCGTGTGTTGGTGTACTTATTTTTTTGAAGCTCTTTTTCAATGAGCTCTTTATCACCAACTAAAATAATATGAAGTTGGTCATATTTTGTTAGCGCATTAATGGAGGCCGGAACGGTGATTTTAGGACCATGATCCCCGCCCATTGCGTCTACTGCTAGGGTAATTGTCATTGATTCTCTTAATGATTTAAGAGTAATGAAAGAAATAAATCAGAATAATTAAAAAGAATTATTCTGATTTATTCTGAATAACTTTTTTGCCTCGATAATAGCCTGTTGGGCTTACGTGATGACGCAAATGAACTTCGCCAGTAGTTGGTTCTACAGCAAGTGGTGGGTTAGATAAAAAATCGTGAGAACGATGCATTCCACGTTTTGATGGTGATTTTTTATTTTGCTGAACAGCCATAGCAACTCCTAAATTTAATTTTTATATAATTTTTGTTTTAAATCTGCAAACGGATGAATGCGATCTAACATTTCATCAGTTTTTTTATAGTGGCACTTATCATTTTCATGTTTTGGTGCTACCGGCAAAGAAAGTATGATTTCATCTTCGATAAGACTTAAAACATTCATTTTTGCACTGCCTTCAATTAAATCATAATCCGCATGGTCATCAACCTGAAAATCTGTGAGTTGCGTTTCTTCTTTAATTAAAAATCCTGACTTTAAAAAAATCGTATGCTCTAATTTTTCTGAACATCGTTGGCAAATTAAATTTAATTTACCTTCAATGAAAAGCTCTAAACAAGGCTCTTTATTTTTGTTTTCGAAGCCTCTTAAAACAAAAGCAACTGAATCTTCGATATTTAAGCATAAATCTTGCAATCGCTTAAAATCTGAGAGGCGAATTATATCACGAATTTCTCTCGATTTTCTTGAAAAATCAATATTGTCTATATGCTGTTCCATCAATAGATCTAGGGTTAAAAGACATCATTATTATATAAGAAATGACATGCTATAATTTTCTTAAATTAACCCTAATTTGGCGATTTTCGCTGAAAACTTAAGGCTTTTCTTTGTTCAAAAAAATACTTATAGCAAACCGTGGCGAGATAGCGGTAAGGATTATTCGTGCCTGTTCTGAGCTTGGCATTACTTCGGTAGCCATATACTCAGATGCAGATCGCCATGCGCTTCATGTCAAAAAGGCCGACGAATCTTACAATGTTGGCGCAGACCCTCTTGCTGGCTACTTAAATGCTCACAACATTGTTAATATCGCCGTTACCTCAGGATGTGATGCTATCCATCCAGGATACGGTTTTTTGTCTGAAAATCCTGAATTAGCTGAGATATGCGCGAGACGTGATATTAAATTCATTGGTCCTGACGCTGAAATTATTCGTCAAATGGGAGATAAGATTCAAGCTCGAGCGGCTATGATTACATCCTCAATCCCGGTTATTCCGGGTAGCGAAGGTAATATCGAGAGTCTTGACGAAGCTAAAAAGCTTGCTTCATCTATAGGCTATCCTATTATGCTTAAAGCTACCAATGGGGGTGGGGGTCGCGGTATTCGACGGTGCAATAATGAAAAAGAGCTTATTACCAATTATGATCGTGTCATTTCAGAAGCAACCAAAGCTTTTGGTAAGCCTGAAGTTTTTATCGAAAAATGTATCGTATCGCCTAAACATATTGAAGTTCAAATTCTGGCAGATAGCTATGGCAATGTAGTACATCTCTTTGAACGTGATTGCTCCATTCAAAGGCGAAATCAAAAACTCATAGAGATAGCTCCTTCACCACAATTAACCAACGCCCAAAGAAACTACGTAGGTGAGCTTGCTGTGAAAGCAGCTAAGGCTGTTAATTATGAAAATGCTGGCACTGTTGAATTTCTCTTAGACGATGAGAATAATTTTTATTTTATGGAAATGAATACACGTCTTCAGGTTGAACATACAATTACTGAATCTATTACGGGTATTGATATCGTTCAAGAGCAAATTAGAGTTGCTTTTGGACTAGCTTTACAATATCAACAAGACGAAATTCAATTTAGAGGTTTTGCAATCGAATACCGAATTAACGCAGAAGATCCCAAGTATGACTTCATGCCTTCTTTTGGAAAAATTACACGTTATTATGCGCCGGGAGGTCCCGGTGTTCGCATTGATGCATCGATTTACACAGGGTATGTTATCCCTCCCTATTATGACTCAATGTGTGCAAAGCTCACTGTATGGGCGCTAAACTGGGAAAGCGTCATTCAGCGAGGTAAAAGAGCGCTTAATGACATTGTTGTATTTGGAGTTAAAACAACAATCCCTTATTATTTAGAAATAATGAACAATAAACAATTTAAAGAAGCAAACTTCAATACGAGTTTTGTGGATGATCACCCAGAACTTATAAACTATCAAAGTCAATTTCCACCTGAATTAATGGCTGCAGCCATATCTGCAGCTATTGCAGCACATGAAGGCATTTAGAGAGCTATGAAGAAAATACATATTACCGAATTAGTATTAAGAGATGGGCATCAATGTCAAATTGCAACAAGACTTCGCACCGAAGATATGCTTCCAATATGCCCTCAATTAGATGCTCTTGGCTTTTGGTCAATCGAAGCATGGGGCGGAGCTACATTTGATGCATGTGTCAGATTTTTAAAAGAGGATCCTTGGGAGCGTTTAAAGCTTTTGAGAAAGGCGCTCCCAAACTCTCGAATACAAATGCTTCTTCGAGGGCAGAATCTTCTGGGATATCGTCATTATTCAGATGACGTTGTTGATGCTTTTGTAAAGCAATCAGCAAATAATGGCGTTGATGTATTTAGAATTTTTGATGCAATGAACGATGTAAGAAATCTTACAACATCAATTAAATCAGTAAAAAAATATAAAAAACATGCAGAAGGTACTTTAAGCTATACCACAAGCCCCGTTCATGACATCCCTTATTTCGTGAATCTTGCAAAAGAAATGGAAAGTTATGGGTGCGATACTATCGCTATTAAAGATATGGCAGGCCTCTTAACACCTTCAGCAACAAAAAATCTTGTGACATCTTTAAAAAAATCAGTGTCATTGCCTATTCATATTCATTCACATGCAATGTCAGGGCTTGCAAGTATTAATCTTATAACCGCGGTGCAAAATGGTGTAGACATTATAGATACATGTAATTCTAGTTTTGCTGAAGGTGCGAGTCATCCATCAACAGAATCAATAATTGCCGCCCTAGAAGACTTAGGTTATAAAACTGATATTGATATTAAAAAAGTTGAGGAAATTAGTGAACATTTAAAAGTTGTAAGAAAAAAATATTGGCAATTTGAATCTGATTACACGGGTGTAGACACTCGTGTTTTAAGTAATCAAGTGCCTGGAGGTATGATTTCAAATTTATCTAATCAGCTCAAAGAACAAGGTGCATTAGATCGTATGAATGAAGTGCTTCTTGAAATTCCAAAAGTTCGTGAAGACTTAGGTTATCCTCCGCTTGTTACTCCGACCTCACAAATTGTAGGGACTCAAGCAGTATTAAATGTGTTAACGGGTACCCGATATAAATCAATCACAAATGAAACAAAAAGTTATTTAATGGGTGAATATGGAAAAGCCCCTGGCAAAGTTAACCAAAAAATTCAAGTAATGGCAATTGGTGAAAAGAAACCACTAACATGCAGACCTGCTGACCTTTTGGAGCCTGAACTTCCAAAACTTAAAATTGAAGCAGAGCAAATTATAAAATCTGATGATGATGTTTTAACGTATGCCATGTTCCCTGATGTTGCCAAAATATTTTTACAGGAAAGAAATGCAGGAAGTATTAAGCCTGAGCCACTTCTTCCGAAAGATAGTGTATTTTCATCTGCTGAAAAATTTGCTCCAAGTGAATTCAACGTCACACTTCATGGTGAAACATTTAATATTAAATTAACAGGATCAGGCTACACGGGAGAAGCAAGAAGGCCATTTTATGTTTCAGTAGATGGGATTTCTGAAGAAGTCTTAGTAGAGACTTTAAATGAGGTCGAAGTGACTAACGGAAAAAAATCCTCAAAAAAACAAACTCAAGAAAATTCCAAAACAGTAAGGCCTAGACCAAATCATGAAGGATGTATCACAACAGCTATGCCAGGTACAATTATTGATGTAAAAGTTAAAATTGGTAACAGAGTTGAAGCCGGAGATAGTGTAATTGTTATTGAAGCCATGAAAATGGAAAATGAAATTCAATCCCCTACTTCAGGCATTGTAGTTGCAATCCATGTTGCAAAAGGTGAATCTGTATCACCAGACGAAACGTTAATAGAAATTCAGCCTGAATCTTAAAGAAAACGATGCATGATAACGCTTGTTTTAGCATCGTCATCTCCATATCGAAGAGAATTATTATCGCGCTTTAAGTTGCCATTTGATGTCTTTAGTCCTGAGATTGATGAATCTCCGTATATAGGTGAAAATGCAAAAGAAATCTCCGTAAGACTTGCGCGGGAAAAAGCATTTAAGGTTGCTCCACACTATTCAAATTCTCTTATCATTGGTTCAGATCAAACAGCAGAATGTCAGGATC
>JBEEPP010000039.1:0-6265 GCA_041191045.1 Pseudomonadota bacterium | reverse complement strand
GTAATTTTTTCAATTCTGGGCACTTGCATTGGTGATGTATAACCAAATTGTTCAGTCATTTTTTTAATGACCTCTGTTTTATAAAATTCTTTTAATCGAGCCATTTCTTTTCCTATGCGTCAACTGCTTCGTTGTTTGATTTGAAAACACGGATTTTCTTGCCATCGTCCAATTTTTTAATTCCGACTCTGTCAGCTTTTTGAGTCAAGCTATTAAGGAGAGCAACGTTAGAAATATTAAGTGGCATTTCTTTACTTACAATTCCACCTTGAATATTTTTTGCTGGATTAGGTCTGGTATGTTTTTTCACCATATTTAAACCCTCAACCACAACATGACCTGTTTTAAGCACACTTAAAACAACGCCTTGCTTACCTTTGTCTTTACCTGTATTTAAAACGACTTTGTCGCCTTTACGAATCTTATTCATCCGTATACTCCTATAAAACTTCTGGCGCTAATGAAACAATCTTCATGAACCGTTCTGTTCTCAATTCACGAGTCACAGGTCCAAATATACGTGTTCCAATAGGTTCAAACTTACTGTTTAAAAGAACGGCTGCATTTGCATCAAATTTAATTAAAGAGCCATCAGGTCTTCTAACGCCTTTTGCTGTTCTCACAACAACTGCGCTATAAACCTCTCCCTTTTTTACTCTTCCTCTAGGGGCTGCGTCTTTAATACTTACTTTGATAATGTCACCAATACTTGCATAACGTCGTTTTGAGCCGCCCAATACCTTAATACACATTACTGAACGTGCGCCAGTATTGTCAGCAACTTCTAATCTTGACTGCATTTGAATCATGAATTTATCTCCAACTTAATCCGTTATTACTAAAGCCAGCTTTTAAATTAGCCGATATACTACGGTCAGTATTGGGGGGTTAGCTTATAAACTTATAGTTTATGAACCCCAAAAAAGTCTCGCATTATATGCTATTTACTTCTTAATCTCAACTTCTTAATACTAAACTTGAACTGCCTTTGTAACTATTTTACTAACGACCCATGTCTTAGTTTTTGAAATAGGACGATTTTCTGTAATAACAACCAAATCACCTTCCTTGCTTTCATTTTTTTCATCATGAGCATGAAATTTATTCGACTTAACAATCACTTTGCCAATCAAAGGATGTTTTACTTTTCTTTCAACCAATACAGTTACTGTTTTGTCCATCTTGTCGCTTACAACTCTACCGGTAAAGGTTCTAACAACTTTTTTTGTATCAGTCATATTTAAGCCTGTTTAACTTTCTCGCCAAGAACTGTTTTAACTCTTGCGATATCACGTTTAATTTTCGCAATCTGATCAACTTTGTTTAATTGTTGAGTTGCTAATTGCATTTTCAATGAGAACTGAGCTCTTCTTAACTCTAATAACTCGGTACCTAATTCTTCGGTTGTCTTTTTTCTTAAATCAGCTGTTTTCATATTAGCCTCCGATATGACGAGTAATAAAGGTTGTTTCAATTGGAAGCTTAGCTGCTGCTAATTTAAATGCTTCTCTCGCTAATGCTTCAGTTACTCCGTCCATTTCATATAACATTTTTCCTGGCTGGATCTGAGCTACGTAGTACTCGGTACTACCTTTACCGTTACCCATACGAACTTCAGCAGGTTTTTTTGATATTGGTTGATCTGGGAAAATACGAATCCATACACGGCCACCACGTTTAATGTGACGTGTCATCACTCGACGTGCAGCTTCAATTTGACGCGCTGTTAGACGACCACGTCCAATAGCTTTCAAACCGAAGTCACCAAAACTTACTTTATTTCCTGTCGTCGCAATGCCTTTATTTCGGCCTTTTTGCATCTTACGAAATTTTTGTCTAGCCGGTTGTAACATCTTTAGCCCTCGACTTTCTCACTTTTTTTTCTGGCTCTTGTGCCGTTGTTTCTTCTTTCTTAACTCTTGGTTTTCTTGGCTTCTTTTCTTCAGCTGTTTTTTCAATTGCTGGATTTGCAGCATCTAAAGATTGTGAAGTATCTTTTGAATTGTCTTCAAATAACTCGCCTTTAAAGACCCATACTTTAATACCAATGATTCCATATGTTGTTTTTGCTTCGGCAACGCCGTAGTCAATATCAGCTCTAAGTGTATGAAGAGGTACTCTGCCTTCTCTATACCATTCTGTTCTTGCAATTTCGATACCATTCAAACGACCAGAACTCATAATCTTAATACCTTGAGCGCCAAGTCTCATCGCGTTTTGCATTGCTCTTTTCATTGCACGTCTAAACATCACACGCTTTTCTAATTGTTGCGCAATACTTTGTGCAATAAGCGTAGCGTCGATTTCTGGTTTACGCACTTCTTCAATGTTCAAATGAACTGGAACACCCATAAGTGCTTGTAAACTTGATCTTAATGTTTCAATATCTTCACCTTTTTTCCCAATTACAATACCAGGCCTTGCTGAATAAATTGTAATCTTTGCATTTTTAGCTGGACGCTCAATAAGAATTTTACTTACTGCAGCATTTGCTAATTTCTTATTTAAAAATTCCCTAACCTTGATATCATTGTTCAACATCGCGGGGAAATTTTTACTATTAGCATACCAACGTGATGTCCAATTTTTTTGAACACTTAAGCGGAAACCAATTGGATGAATTTTTTGACCCATATTTTTTCTCTTTAGTTACCGACTGTCACTTTAATGTGACAAGTTGGTTTTGTGATTTTCCCTGCACGACCTTTAGCGCGAGCACGGATACGTTTTAAAATAATGCCTTTATCTACATAAATTGTTTTAATAAACAATTCATCTATATCAGCCCCATTATTGTGTTCAGCATTTGCAATTGCGGACTCCACAACTCGCTTAATAATTTCAGCACCTTTTTTTGGGCTGAAATTAAGAATATTGAGTGCGTAGTCTACTTTTTTTCCTCTTACTAAATCAGCAACTAATCTTGCTTTTTGAGGTGATAAACGAACGCCTTTAAGAACAGCTGAAACTTCAGTAGCCATTTTTATACCTTCGCCTTTCTATCAGCAGCGTGACCTTTAAAGGTTCTTGTTAATGCGAATTCGCCTAATTTATGTCCAATCATATTTTCTGTAATCAATACAGGTACATGCTGTTTGCCATTGTGTATTGCAATGGTAAGACCAATGAAGTTAGGTAAGATCGTTGATCTTCTTGACCAGGTTTTAATTGGTTTACGATCGCGATTACCTGAAGCAACTTCAACTTTCTTAGCCAAGTGTGCATCAATGAATGGTCCTTTTTTAACTGAACGTGCCATATCTATTACCTCTTATTCGCTGGACGACGACTGACGCGCATATTGTCAGTACGTTTATTTGTTCTTGTTCGATAGCCTTTAGTTGGAGTTCCCCAAGGGCTTACTGGATGCATACCAGCCGCAGTTTTTCCTTCACCACCACCATGAGGGTGATCGACAGGGTTCATAACCACACCGCGCACTGTTGGTCTAACGCCTCTCCATCTCATAGCACCGGCTTTACCGATAGATCTAAGAGAATGTTCTTCGTTACCGACTTCACCTAAAGTTGCTTTGCAATCTACATGTACTTTTCTTACTTCGCCTGAGCGAAGTCTTAACTGAGCATATGTACCTTCTCTTGCTAAAAGTTGTACAGAAGTTCCAGCAGAACGCGCCATTTGTGCGCCTTTACCAGGTTGTAATTCGATACAATGAATTGTGCTTCCAACAGGAATATTTCTTAATGGCATTGCATTACCATTTTTAACAGGAGCTTCAGAGCCGCTAATTAATTCAGCGCCGACAACTACACCTTTGGGAGCGATGATGTATCTTCTCTCGCCATCTGCATATAAAAGAAGTGCAATATTTGCAGTTCTATTTGGATCGTATTCAAGATGCTCTACTTTTGCAGGAATGCCATCTTTATTTCGTTTGAAATCAATCATTCGATAATGTTGTTTATGACCGCCACCATGATGACGAATAGTAATAATGCCACGGCTATTTCTTCCGGCATGTTTATTCTTTTTTTCAAGAAGAGGTGCGAAAGGTTTACCTTTGTGTAGGTCTGGATTAACGACCTTAACAACTGCGCGTCTTCCTGGGGAGGTTGGTTTTACTTTAACTAAAGCCATTTTTTATCCTTATTCACCGCTCGCAAAATTAATCTCTTGGCCTGGCTTAAGACTTACATAAGCCTTTTTCCAATCATTTCTTTTACCAAATGAACGGCCTGCTCTTTTTACCTTGCCACCTACGTTGAGTAATGTCACAGCTTTCACTTCAACTTTAAACATTAATTCAACAGCAGCTTTAATTTCTGACTTAGTCGCATCAGTTCTTACTTTGAATGCCACTTGATTATGTTTGTCAGCAACAAATGTTGCTTTCTCAGTAATTTGTGGCGCTAAAATAACTTGAATAATACGATCTTGTGTATGGACTATTTGACTCACGCTAGCATCTCCTCAAGTTTTTTAAGTGCACCAGCTGTAGCTACTACATTTGGAAACTGAACTAAACTTACTGGGTCAGCATATTGCGCTTCTACAACCATTACGTTAGTTAAATTTCTTGATGATAAATATAAATTTTCATCAAACGCATCCGTTAAAACTAAAACACCTTGTGTATATCCCATGTCTTTAATTTTATCGACGAGTTGTTTTGTTTTTGGGGTCTCTACTTTAAATTCCTCAACGATACTTAATCTCTCTTGTCTTACTAATTCAGACAAAATAGATCTCATACCTACGCGGTATGCTTTCCGATTCATTTTGTGAGAGAAATTTTCATCAGGTGAGTTTGGGAATGTTCTACCACCTCCGCGCCATATAGGGCTTGAAGTCATACCAGAACGTGCATTACCTGTACCTTTTTGAGCGTAAGGTTTACGAGTGCTATGTTTTACAGTGCCTCTAGTTTTTTGTGAGCGAGTTGCAACGCGCGCATTAGCCATATATGCCACAACTAACTGATGAACAAGAGCCTCATTGAATTCACGGCCAAATAATGCGTCTGAAACTGTAACGCTTTTCTTAGCAGCTTTTCCGTTTTTATCGAGTAATTTTAATTCCATTATTTGCTCACTTTCACAGCTGCACGAACTAAAACATCGCCGCCTTTAGAGCCTGGAACTGCTCCTTTGATGAGGATTAAATTTTTTGTAGCATCTACACGAACGATTTCTAAATTCTGTGTTGTAACCTTCACAGCACCTAAATGACCAGACATGCGTTTACCTGGGAAAACTCGGCCTGGATCTTGAGCCATACCAATTGAGCCTGGAACATTATGTGATCTTGAATTACCGTGTGATGCGCGATTTGAGCTGAAGTGATATCTTTTGATAACACCAGCATAACCTTTACCAATTGATGTACCTGTAACATCAACAAGTTGGCCTTCTTTGAAGTTTTCTACAGTGATATTCGTGCCTAATGGGAAATTCGCTACATCTTCTTCTTTGATTGCAGTTTCGTGTAATCCAGTACCTGCTGTTACACCTGCTTTAGCGTAATGTCCTGTAAGTGCTTTATCAAGCTTGGTAGCTTTTGTCGCACCATAGGCTAATTGAAGGCTAGTATAGCCATCCGAAGCGATTGTTTTGATCTGTGTCACGCGGTTAGGTAAGACTTCAAGAACTGTTACAGGAATGCTAGTGCCATCCTCTGTAAACACCCTTGTCATACCAACTTTGCGACCAATAAGCGCTAAGCTCATGATCGTATCCTTAAATTATTATTATTAAACGAAACCGATTACAATTGACCGATTTCTACAAAGAGCGCGGAATTATACCTAACGCTTTAAACTTTTACAACTTAATTTCTACATCAACCCCAGCAGCTAAATCCAGCTTCATTAAAGCATCTACTGTTTTATCTGTAGGATCTAAGATATCCATCAATCTTTGATGGGTTCTTATTTCAAATTGATCGCGTGATGTCTTATTCACATGTGGCGATCTTAAAATATCGAATCTTTCAATTCGAGTAGGTAGTGGGACAGGTCCTTTAACAACAGCACCTGTTCTTTTTGCGGTTTCAACGATTTCTTGAGCTGATTGATCGATTAAACGATAATCAAACGCTTTCAAACGTATACGAATTTTCTGACTTTGCATTTTTTACTACCTTTCCAAAGAGCGAATACCTTGCGGTATTAATTTTTAAAAAACTATTCAATCACCTTAGCAACAACACCAGCACCTACTGTGCGGCCACCTTCACGAATCGCAAAGCGTAAGCCTTCTTCCATCGCGATTGGTGCAATGAGTGTGACTGTAATTGACACGTTGTC
>JBEEPP010000038.1:0-6273 GCA_041191045.1 Pseudomonadota bacterium | reverse complement strand
GACGAAGAAATCCGCGAAGAAATTGGTGCGGATGAATTAATTTATCAAGATCTTGATGCATTGATTGAGAATATTGCATCGATCAATCCAAAGCTTAAAAAATTCGACGCTTCTTGTTTTGATGGCAAATACATCACAGGCGACATTGATGAATATTATTTAAAAAATATTGAAACGCTTCGAGCTGACTCTAATAAATCTGATAAGCCGTCAAATGCAAGTACACAAATGGATTTAAATTTAATTAAAAATGAAGAGGAAGCTGCTTAATATTAAGCGTTTCTTGACGTATTTTTTTTATCGTGCATAATTCGAACTGCGCTGATTTGAGTGATAATTTATTTCTCAGCTTGCGGGCGCGTTAAAAATACAGCTAAAGCGAGGTCTGTCCCGTTTTAGCTTTTTGTGAAACGGGTTTTTTTATGCCCAAAAAAAGGTAACAGACTATGAATAACGATCCATGGAAATTTGATACACAAGCTATTCGAGCAGGCTCATTACAATCTGAGTTTGGTGAAAATTCTGAAGCTATCTTTTTAACTTCAAGCTATGTGTTTGATTCATCATCTCAGGCTGCAGCAAGATTTGCGGGTACCGAGCCTGGCAATATCTATTCTCGTTTTACAAATCCTACGGTCACAATGTTCCAGGATCGCCTTGCAGCCCTTGAAGGAAGTGAAGCATGTGTGGCTACTTCAAGCGGCATGTCAGCTATTTTAGCAACGATCATGGGCCTATGTTCGACAGGCGACCATATTGTGGCGTCAAGAAGTATCTTTGGTACAACCGTTCAACTCTTTAGTAATATTTTAAAGCGTTGGGGTTTAGAAGTGACTTTTGTGTCGCTCACTAATCTTAATGAATGGGAAGATGCCATTCAAAAAAACACAAAACTTTTCTTTGTGGAAACTCCGTCTAATCCATTAACTGAAGTAACGGATATCAATGCGCTTTCTAAAATTGCACATCATAAAGATATTAAATTGGTGGTCGATAATTGTTTTTGTTCGCCAGCACTTCAAAGACCTTTATTATTTGGTGCCGATATTATTATTCATTCAGCGACCAAATATATTGATGGCCAAGGACGTTGTCTAGGTGGCGCGGTTTTGGCAGATAAAAAAACGATAGAGCCAATTTATCAATTCTTACGAACCGCAGGCCCTTCGATGAGCGCTTTCAATGCTTGGGTATTTTTAAAGGGCTTAGAAACATTATCTATTCGTATGGACGCGCACTCTAAGAGCGCTCTTCATTTGGCTTCATGGCTTGAATCCCAGCCTCAGGTAGATCGAGTTTACTATCCTGGGTTGGCTTCCCATCCGCAGCATAAACTAGCTTTAACCCAGCAAAAAACCGGAGGAGCCATTGTGTCTTTTGAGGTAAAAGGCAGCCAAAAAGAGGCTTGGAGCTTAATTGATTCCACTCGGTTAATCTCTATTACTGCTAATTTAGGGGATGTTAAATCTACAATTACACACCCTGCAACAACAACTCATTCAAGAGTAAGCCTTGAAGAACGTCAAAAAGCCGGCATTAAGGATAACCTCGTTAGAATCGCTGTAGGCCTTGAGGATATAGAAGACCTAAAAGCCGATTTGTCTAGTCTTTCACGCTAAAAAATACCTTTAGCAGGGCAAGAATACAGCCCTGCTACATGCTAAAATTTGGATAGTTTTCTACTTAAATTATCGATCTAAATCCTATGAATCAATTTGCCAAAGAAACCATCCCAATCAGCCTTGAAGATGAGATGAAACGCTCTTATCTCGATTACGCGATGAGCGTGATTGTCGGGAGAGCACTTCCTGATGTAAGGGATGGGTTAAAGCCTGTACATCGCCGTGTTCTTTTTGCGATGCATGAACTTAATAACGACTTTAATAAGCCTTATAAAAAATCAGCGCGTATCGTCGGTGATGTGATCGGTAAATACCATCCTCATGGCGACACAGCTGTATACGACACAATCGTTCGTATGGCACAAGATTTCAGCTTGCGATATATGTTAGTTGATGGTCAAGGTAACTTTGGTTCGGTAGATGGTGATAATGCTGCTGCTATGCGATATACGGAAATTCGAATGTCTAAAATCGCGCATGAGCTTTTAGAGGATATCGATAAAGAAACCGTTGATTTTGGCCCTAATTATGATGGCTCTGAGCAAGAACCGCTTATTATGCCAGCGCGCATTCCGAATCTTCTTATTAATGGAAGCTCCGGTATCGCTGTGGGTATGGCGACTAATATTCCACCCCATAATTTAAATGAAGTTGTCGATGCTTGTTTACTGCTCCTCGAAAAACCTGAGTCATCAATTGATGCATTAATTAAGTTAATACCAGCACCAGACTTTCCAACTGCTGGAATCATTCATGGCACTTCAGGTGTTAAAGAAGGTTATAGAACCGGACGCGGCCGCGTTGTCATGCGAGGTAGAACACACGTTGAAAAACTAGATAAAGGTAATCGTGAAGCGCTCATTGTTGATGAGCTTCCATATCAAGTAAATAAAAAAACATTTATCGAGAAGATTGCTGAGCTCGTAAATGATAAAAAGATTGAAGGTATCTCAGATTTACGAGATGAGTCAGATAAATCAGGTATGCGTGTTGTGATTGAGTTAAAGCGTGGCGAAAATCCGGATGTCATTCTAAATAATCTTTATAAGCAAACACAACTTCAAGATAGTTTTGGTATGAACATGGTAGCGCTCATTGATGGCCAACCAAAACTTCTTAACTTAAAACAAATTCTTGATGCTTTTTTAAGACATCGTCGTGAAGTTATTACAAGAAGAACAGTATTTGAATTAAGAAAAGCACGGGAGCGTGGACATATCTTGGAAGGTTTGGCAGTGGCATTAGCAAACGTCGACGAGATGATTAAGATTATTAAAGCAGCGCCGACACCACCAGATGCTAAAAAAGAATTGATGGCACGCACATGGAAATCTTCTGTCGTAGAAGGAATGCTTAACGGCGCTGCAATGGAATTCTCACGCCCTGAAGGCTTATCAAAAGAGTTTGGGTTGAGCGCATCAGGCTATAAGTTATCTGATGTTCAAGCTCAAGAAATTCTTCAATTAAGATTACAACGTTTAACAGGCTTAGAACAAGAAAAAATTGTTAACGAATATAAAGAGATTATGAATGTCATCACAGACCTTCTTGATATTTTAGCAACGCCTGCAAGAGTCACAGCAATTATTGCAGATGAACTTAAAGCTATCAAAGAACAATATGGCGATAAACGTCGAAGTGAAATCGTTGAGAATGCATTAGATTTATCAACCGAAGATTTAATTACTCCTGAAGATGTAGTGGTGACACTTTCGCATACAGGTTATATCAAATCACAAGCATTAGCTGAATATCGCGCGCAAAAACGTGGCGGAAGAGGTAAGCAAGCAGCAACTACAAAAGATGATGATTTCATCGATAAAATGTTTGTGGCAAATACACACGACAACATTTTATGCTTCTCAAGTCGCGGACAAGTCTACTGGCTAAAAGCATATGAAGTGCCGCAAGGAAGCCGCACAAGCCGTGGTAAACCTATTGTAAATTTATTTCCTTTGCAAGAAGGAGAAAAAATTAATGCGATTTTGCCCATTAAAGAATTTGATGATAAGCATTATATTTTCATGGCAACGGCTTTAGGCACAGTTAAAAAGACTCCGCTTACAGATTTCTCAAACCCACGCA
Source organism: Pseudomonadota bacterium (assembly GCA_041191045.1). Taxonomy (GTDB): domain Bacteria; phylum Pseudomonadota; class Gammaproteobacteria; order Burkholderiales; family Methylophilaceae; genus Methylopumilus. The sequence goes on along the minus strand of JBEEPP010000038.1, from coordinate 2,566 downwards.
AGTCAGGCATTATCGCGATTAATCTTGATGATAATGACTTCTTAATTGGCGCTGAAATTACCGATGGCTCCAACGATATTGTTTTGGTTTCAAATGGAGGTAAGGCTGTTTGGTTTGATGAAGAAGACGTAAGAAGTATGGGTCGAAATACACGGGGTGTTCGTGGAATGAAATTGCAAGAAGACCAACAAGTGCTATCACTCCTAATTGCAAGTGATGATCAACAATCTATGCTTGTGGCTACTGAAAATGGGTATGGAAAACGAACTGTTCTTTCTGACTTTAGACATTCAGGACGAGCTACACAAGGTGTTAAAGCTATACAAGTGAGTGAACGTAATGGTCTTGTCGTAGCTGCAAAACTTGTGAGTGATGAAGATGAAATTATGCTAATCACAACAGGTGGTGTTCTTATTCGAACACGTGTCAGTGAAATTCGTGAGCTTGGTCGCGCAACGCAAGGTGTCACATTAATTAATTTAGGCGAAAACGAAAAATTATCAGGTTTAGAGAAGATTGTAGAAGCTGATGATGATTTAGAGGAATAGCTTTTTAATTCAACATGAAATGTACTTATAACTTTTCAGCAGGTCCTGCAGTACTTCCAAAATCAGTTATGCTTCGAGCGCAAGCTGAAATGCTTGATTGGCATGGCTCAGGTATGTCTGTCATGGAAATGTCGCATCGTGGTAAACATTACATGTCGATTATTGAAAAAGTAGAAAGTGATTTTCGATCTCTTTTCAATGTCCCTAAAAATTACAAAGTACTTTTTTTGCAAGGTGGTGCGATCGCTCAAAACTCCATGGTGCCTTTAAATCTTCTTAATGGTAAAAAAGCGAATTATGTAGTGAGTGGTTATTGGTCTAAGCGCTCTTATCAAGACGCCTTACCTTTTGGTGATATGGCGATAGCAGCTTCTTCCGAAGCTATTGGTTATGCAAAAGCACCTGATCCTAAAGACTGGAAAATTGACTCATCTGCAGCTTATATTCATTTTTGTTCCAATGAAACGATACACGGTGTCGAGTACTTTGATATGCCATCTATCAAAACGATTCCAGTTGTTGCTGATATGTCATCTCACATTCTTTCAAGACCGGTCGATATTAGTCAATTTGGGGTAATTTATGCTGGCGCACAAAAAAATATTGGACCTGCAGGTTTAACAATTGTTATTGTAAGAGATGATCTTTTAGATGTTGCTTCACCATTAACTCCCTCGGTATTTAATTGGAAAACACAAGTCGAAAATCAGTCTATGATTAATACACCAACGACTTATAGTATATATATGGCAGGACTCGTATTTGAATGGCTTATTGAGCTTGGTGGTCTAGAAGTGATTGAGAAACAAAATATTAAAAAAGCTGAATTGTTATATGGCTATATTGATTCAACAGATTTTTACTCTAATTCAATTGATATCAAAAATCGTTCTCGTATGAATGTGCCTTTTAGAATTCAAAATGAAGATTTACATACATCTTTTGTAACAGGTGCTGAAAATTTAGGTATGATCGGCTTAAAGGGGCATCGCCTTGTAGGTGGTATAAGGGCTTCAATCTACAACGCTATGCCAATTGAAGGTATTCAAGCTTTAGTTGATTACATGAAAGATTTTGAAAAATCACATTAATCTTATGACAGACGAATTAAAAAAATTAAGAGATGCCATCGACAAAATTGATAATGAACTTTTAGATCTTATTTCTAAAAGAGCTTCATTAGCTTCAAATATCGGAAGCCTAAAAACCGATGGTGTGATTTATCGTCCTGAACGAGAAGCGCAGGTCCTTCGTCGTTTGGTTGAACAAAACCAGGGACCGCTTTCAAATGAAAGTATTGAAAGTATCTATAAGAGCATCATGTCTAATTGCAGGGCGCTTGAAAAACAAATCTCTGTTGCATTCTTAGGGCCACTCGGAACATTCAGCGAAGAAGCTTCTATGAAGCAGTTCGGAGAATCTATTGTGTCTATGCAAACATCGAGTATCGATGAGGTGTTTCATCTTGTAGAATCACATAAAGCTCACTATGGTGTAGTGCCTGTAGAAAACTCCACAGAGGGTGCTGTTAATCGGACACTTGATTTACTTCTCACATCAAATACTTTGATATGTGCTGAGATTATTCTGCCTGTGCATCATAATTTAATTAGTAATGAAAAAGATTTATCGAGTATTAAAAAAATATTTTCTCACGCCCAATCGTTATCGCAATGTCATCAATGGTTACTTAATCATGCTCCAGGTATTGAATTACAATCCGTTTCTAGTAATGCTGAAGCTGCCAAGATAGCATCTAAAGAAAAGGGTGCCGCTGCTATTGCGAGTATCCGTGCTGCAGCTTTATTCAACACTCCTGTGTTAAATGAAAACATCGAAGATGATCCAAAAAACTCAACGCGATTCCTAGTAATTTCTAATCACGAAGTTAAACCTTCTGGCTTAGATAAAACATCTATTATTGTAGCCGCAAAAAATCAGCCTGGTGCTATTGCATCGATGATTGAACCTTTTGCAAAGAATAAAGTAAGCATGACTAAACTTGAATCTCGCCCATC
>JBEEPP010000037.1:0-6277 GCA_041191045.1 Pseudomonadota bacterium | reverse complement strand
TAATCCAACGCTTAAGAAAAAAATTATTGTATTAGGTGGCGGACCTAATCGTATTGGACAAGGCATTGAATTTGATTACTGTTGTGTGCATGCAGCATTAGCATTGCGTGAGGATGGATTCGAAACCATCATGGTGAATTGTAATCCTGAAACGGTATCCACTGATTACGACACCTCAGACCGACTTTATTTTGAGCCCGTCACACTTGAAGATGTATTAGAAATTGTCGCTATTGAAAAACCATTTGGCGTTATTGTGCAATACGGTGGACAAACTCCATTAAAATTAGCGAAAGATTTAGAAAAAGCAGGCGTACCGATTATTGGTACCTCACCTGATGCCATTGATATGGCAGAAGACCGTGAGCGCTTCCAAAAAATGTTAAATTCTATTGGCCTTAAGCAGCCGCCTAATCGAACAGCGAGAACTCCTGACGATGCGATTCGTTTAGCCGAAGAGATTGGCTATCCACTTGTCGTAAGGCCAAGCTATGTCCTTGGTGGTCGTGCGATGGAAATCGTGCACGAGCAAGCACAACTTGAACGGTACATGCGTGAAGCTGTAAAAGTCTCTCATGAATCTCCTGTGCTTCTTGATCGTTTTTTAAATGATGCACTTGAGGTGGATGTCGATGCATTATCAGATGGCACCGATGTTATTATTGGCGGCATTATGGAGCACATCGAACAAGCGGGTGTTCACTCAGGTGACTCTGCGTGCTCACTCCCTCCTTATAGCTTGTCTAAAAAAACGCAAGATGAATTAAGAAAACAAACTATTGAGATGGCGAAGGCGCTTAACGTTGTAGGCTTGATGAATGTCCAGTTTGCGATTCAAGGCGATATAATTTATGTTCTAGAAGTTAATCCTAGGGCATCTCGTACCGTTCCTTTTGTATCTAAAGCATGTGGCTTGCAGTTAGCTAAAATTGCAGCACGCAATATGGTCGGTATAACTCTTAAGTCACAAAAAGTGACGAAAGAAATTGTGCCTAAATTTTTCTCTGTCAAAGAGGCTGTATTTCCATTTATTAAATTCCCTGGTGTCGATACAATTTTAGGGCCTGAAATGAAATCAACAGGTGAAGTTATGGGCCTAGGTAAAACATTTGCGGAAGCATTTATTAAATCTCAACTTGGCTCCTCTACAAAATTACCTAAAGATGGAAAAGCATTTATCAGTGTGCGCCGTGAAGACCATCACAAGGTAATCGAGATTGCAAAATCATTAGATAAATTAGGTTTTCAGATTGTGGCAACTAAGGGCACTGCAAAAGCTTTGATGGATGCAGGACTTCATGTTGAGCCGGTGAATAAAGTAGCAGAGGGAAGACCTCATATTGTTGATATGATTAAAAATAATGAGATTTCTTTTATCGTCAATGTCACAGAAGATAAACGTGCTATTGCAGATTCTTATGAAATTCGAAGATACGCGTTACAAAATAAAGTGACTTATTACACAACTATTGCAGGCGCTAAAGCGGCATGCATTGGGATGAATTTCGTCGAAGAGATTACTGTCACCTCTATCCAAAGCTTGCATAAAGAACTTACTTAAAATACACTCAATTTTTATAAACCACACTCCATTTATAGAGCGTGGTTTTTGTTTTAATAGGAATGAATATGCTTAAACAAATACCCATGACCATTAAAGGCGCTGAGCTTCTCAAAGAAGAGCTTCAGCGTTTAAAAAGTGTTGATCGTCCGAATATTATCCAAGCTATTTCAGAAGCAAGAGCGCAAGGTGACTTATCTGAGAATGCTGAATATGAGTCAGCAAAAGAACGCCAAAGTTTTATCGAAGGCCGTATTGCTGAAATTGAAGCAAAATTGTCAAATGCAATGGTAATCGATCCATCTACTATTGTTGGTGAAAATCAATGTGTATTCGGTTCAACTGTTGAAGCTCAGGATCTTGACTCTGAAGATATTTTTACCTACCAAATTGTAGGAGATGATGAGGCAGATATTAAACAGAAAAAGATTTCAATCAATTCGCCGATTGCAAAAGCATTCATTGGAAAAGCTGTTGGGGATGTGGCCGAAGTGAATACCCCAGGTGGTGCCAAATCTTATGAGATACTTGATATCAAGTATCTATAAATGAAAACCCATTTTTGTATTAAACTAAAAACATCATGAAACAATGGTTAGAAAATCTAGCAATCATTACCGCAACCTTTTGGATAGGCGGCTTGTGGGTTGTAGGCATTGTGGCTTATGAGTTATTCAAGCTGATTCCTGAGGCACAACTTGCAGGCAATATTGCAGGACAGCTTTTTAGAATGATAGCTTATGTGGGCATGGCTGCTAGTATTTATCTTCTAATTCAGCGTATTTATCAGTATGGTACAAACGCATTAAAACAAGGTTTCTTTTGGATTATTGTTCTCATGCTTGTTCTTATTTTGATTAGTCATTTAGGCATTAATCCATTGTTAGAAAAATTCAAATTAGACGCGATGCCAAAAGATGTCATGGAGAGTGTCTTTGCAGATCGATTTGCAACTTGGCATGGCATCTCAAGTATTGCATATTTACTTGAGTGTTTCTTAGGTATTTTTGCTATCTTAAAAATTAGATAATTATTTGGGCAATACAATCTTGGGCGCTGACGCCGCGCGGTAAACAATAATTTGTAAGCCGATATGATGGACAGCAGTGGCTTGAAGTGCCTCACATATTTCATTTAACATGGATTCACGTACTGACTTTTCGTCATTTTGGATTTTAATTTTAATCAACTCATGCGCTTTAAGACTAAGATCGATTTCTTTAATGACGGATGATGTTAAGCCTTTATTGCCAATTCTGACCACTGGATTTAATGTGTGCGCTAAGCTTCGAAGGTATGCAATGGCTTTTGAATTCAAGGTAGAAACTTCTAAAGATCTAAAGAATCGATTTTAACAGATGAAAAGAACAAGAACTAGCAAGGCCTGGATGCAAGAGCATGTGAGTGACGCCTTCGTTAAACAAGCCCAGAAAGATGGCTTTCGATCGAGAGCTGCATATAAGCTCATGGAGATCCATGAGAAATATAAGCTTATTAAGCCCGGGATGAATGTTGTTGATTTAGGATCAACCCCAGGAAGTTGGTCTCAGGTAGCGGCCAAGCTTCTCCAAGGAAAAGGCCACATTATTGCTATGGATTTGTTGCCTATGGATCCTATTCCTGGAGTTGATTTTATCCAAGGGGATTTTAGAGAAGAAGCCTCTCTTAAAGAGCTTGAAGCCCACTTAAATAATTCACCCATAGACCTTGTAATTTCAGATATGGCCCCCAATATTACAGGTATCAAGACAGTTGATCAGCCAAGTGTGATGCATTTGACCGAGCTGGCTTTAGATTTTTCTTTACAATGGTTGAAACCAGGTGGACATTTTCTAGTCAAAACCTTTATAGGTAGTGACTTTGATGAATTGGTAAAAAAGATGCGTCCTGAGTTTGAAAAGGTGATTACGGTGAAGCCAAAAGCTTCTCGTGATCGTAGCAGTGAAGTTTATTTGCTAGGCTTTGCAAAAGCTTAAAAAGTCTCAATAAAGTCACATAATTAGGTTTAAAATAAAGTGATTAAAACAGATGATACGAGGTCATCCATCAATTGAATAACAACACACTAAAAAGTATTGCCATTTGGGTCGCGATCGCACTCATTCTTATGACTATTTTCAATCAGTTTTCGGGGTCTTCGAAAAATGATACTTCACTGGTCTATTCCCAATTTATGGAACAAGTAAAGGATGGCAAGATTGCCAAAGTTGAAATTGATAATCACAAAATAAAAGGAACAACGAGCGAAGGTAAGAAATTTAATACCTATGCACCTACAGATCCTTGGTTGGTATCGGATCTTCTAAAAAATAATGTCATCGTTGAAGCTAAGCCTGAAGAGCAACAATCAATCCTTATGAGTATTTTCATTTCATGGTTCCCGATGATTCTTTTGGTAGGCGTATGGATTTTCTTTATGCGTCAAATGCAAGGTGGCTCCAAAGGTGGCGGCCCATTCTCATTTGGCAAGAGTAAAGCAAGACAGCTTGATCAAACTAATAATCAAACGACATTTGCTGATGTCGCAGGATGTGATGAAGCAAAAGAAGAAGTCACAGAGATTGTTGAGTTCTTAAAAGATCCAGGCAAATTCCATAAATTGGGCGGCCGCATTCCAAGGGGTGTGCTCATGGTGGGACCTCCAGGCACAGGTAAAACATTATTGGCTCGTGCTATCGCTGGCGAAGCAAAAGTTCCTTTCTTTACGATTTCAGGATCTGACTTCGTAGAAATGTTTGTAGGTGTAGGCGCTGCACGAGTTCGCGATATGTTTGAGCAAGCTAAAAAAAGCGCACCATGCATTATCTTTATCGACGAAATTGATGCAGTAGGTCGTCATCGTGGTCAAGGTACCGGCGGCGGGAATGATGAGCGTGAACAAACACTCAATCAACTTTTAGTTGAACTCGATGGCTTTGAAGCAAATTCAGGCGTGATTGTCATTGCGGCAACCAATCGTGCTGATGTATTAGATAAAGCGCTACTTCGTCCAGGACGTTTCGATCGTCAAGTGATGGTGTCACTCCCAGATATTAAAGGTCGCGAAGAAATTCTATTGGTTCATATGAGAAAAATTCCAGCAGATCCTGATGTGAAGGCTAGCATCATTGCAAGAGGTACGCCTGGTTTTTCAGGTGCAGATCTCGCAAACCTTGTGAATGAGTCCGCATTGTTTGCAGCGCGTCGTAATAAACGTACTGTAGATATGCAAGATTTTGAAGACGCTAAAGATAAAATCTTTATGGGCCCTGAAAGAAAATCACTCGTGATGCGAGAAGAGGAACGTATGAATACGGCATACCATGAATCAGGTCATGCAGTGGTCGCGAAATTATTACCTCATGCAGATCCGGTTCATAAAGTAACCATCATGCCTCGCGGGTGGGCTTTAGGCTTGACCTGGCAATTGCCAGAGTTTGATCGTATCAGCAACTACAAGAATAAGATGCTCGAAGAGATTTCAATTCTCTTTGGCGGACGTATTGCTGAAGAAGTATTTATGAAGCAAATGTCGACAGGCGCATCGAATGATTTTGAGCGTGCAACAAAATTAGCACGTGACATGGTTACGCGTTACGGTATGTCAGATAAATTGGGTACGATGGTTTATGTGGGCCAAGATCAGGATTCATTCTTTGGCGCAATGTCTTCTAAAACAATTTCTGAAGCTACTCAACAAAAAGTAGATGCTGAGATTCGTCGTATTCTAGATGAGCAATATAGTGTTGCGAGAAAACTGATTGAAAAAAATCGTCGTAAAGTTGAGGCGATGGCTAAAGCGCTGCTTGAATATGAAACCATTGATGCGGATCAGATTAATGACATCATGGCAGGTAAAAAAGTGAGACCGCCAAAACCCACACAAACACCTAATCCTCCTAAGAGTGATAAAGGATCTTCTGGTACGAAAGTAGCTGTGGTGCCGCAACCGAGCGCCAAAGGCTAAATGAAATCAAGGCTAGTTTATCTAGCCTTTGTTTTTTTATCATGCTGCAATTAAATAAACATGTCTTTGATTTAAAACGCCCACTGATCATGGGTATTTTAAATATCACGCCCGATTCATTTTCAGATGGCGGTCAATACCTAACATTGGATACCGCATTAAAGCGGGCTCATCAAATGATTGAAGAGGGTGTGGATATCATCGATATTGGTGGCGAGTCGACCCGCCCTGGATCTGATCCTGTAAGTGCTGATGAAGAATTAAAACGCATCATGCCTATCATTGAGGCCTTAAAAAAAGAGTCTGATATTGCTATCTCTATCGATACTTACAAGCCTCAAGTGATGAAAGCGGTTATTGATATGGATGTGGCGATGATTAATGATGTGTATGCATTAAGCCAACCTGGTGCGATAGATATCATTAAAGAGTCTAATGTTGGTATATGTTTAATGCATATGCAAGGTACCCCTAAGACGATGCAAGTGAATCCTCACTATACAAATGTTGTGAGCGAAGTGAAATATTTTTTAGAGTCGCGAATCAATCATCTCACGCTTGAAAGTATTGATAAGTCACGCATAATTTTAGATCCAGGCTTTGGGTTCGGCAAAACATTTGAACATAATATAGAGCTTCTGCAACATCTAGAATCATTTCAATCTTTAAAATTTCCACTTCTTGTCGGGCTCTCCAGAAAATCATTTATCAGGAAAATTTTAAATGGCGACTCTGATGATCATTTATCAGGCAGCCTCTCCGCGGCTATC
>JBEEPP010000036.1:0-6524 GCA_041191045.1 Pseudomonadota bacterium | reverse complement strand
TCTTTGTGTTGCTAATACTAGATGAATGCCAGAAGCTCTCGCTTTTTGAGCAAGTCTTGCAATAAGCTCTTCAATTTTTTTACCTACCACCATCATTAGATCAGCAAGTTCGTCAATCACAATGACGATAAGTGGCATTTCAGATAAAGGTTCAGTATTTTCTGGATTCACAGGGTCCGCAATTGGAGAGCCATCTTTCATACTGTCTTTAATTTTTTGGTTATATCCAGCTAAATTTCTAACGCCCAACATCGACATCAGCTTATAACGTCTTTCCATTTCAGCTACACACCAATTTAATGCATTAGCAGCTTGGCGCATATCAGTAACAACTGGTGCCAATAAATGAGGAATGCCCTCATATACGGATAACTCGAGCATTTTAGGATCAATGAAAATCATCCTGACTTTTTCAGAATTAGCTTTATAAAGTAAACTTAAAATTAATGCATTGATTGCTACTGATTTACCTGAGCCTGTGGTACCCGCAATTAATACATGTGGCATTTTCGACAAATCAGCAACCTCAGGTCGGCCTGAAATATCTTTTCCCAAAGCAATCGTGAGTGAAGCGCTCGTATCTGCAAAGATTTGAGAACTCATAATTTCAGATAAATAAACAATCTGTCTCTTAGGATTAGGTATTTCTAATCCCATACATGTTTTACCAGGAATCGTTTCAACCACACGAACACTCACAACAGAAAGTGCGCGCGCCAAATCTTTTGATAAGTTTGTGACCTGACTACCTTTAACACCTGGCGCTGGCTCAAACTCATAACGTGTAATTACAGGGCCTGGCTGAGCGGATATCACTTTCGCTTCAATACCAAAGTCCATTAATTTTTTTTCAATAAGTCGAGATATAAACTCGATTGTTTCTGGCGACTGGGGCTCAACCTGATGCGAAGGTTGATCTAAAAGATGAAGTGGCGGTAATAAATTATCACTAAAATTAAATAGTGGAATTTGTTTTTCTTTTTGAACTCGCTCACTTTTTTTAATTTCAACTTCTGGAGATTCAATGTTAAGTGGCGATCTATTTTCAGATTTTCTTCGCTCACTCTCAAGCAGCTCCAATCTTTGCTTCTCGATAATTCTTCCGTGTTTACGGTCTTGCCAATCTCTATATCTAAATTGTGCTCTTTGAAATAAAGCAAAAGTAAAGTGGCCAAAATGCTCAGAAATTTTAAGCCATGACCATCCTGTAAATAGACTAAATCCGATTGCAATCGATGTAACGAGAAAAATACTTGAGCCTATATAACCTAAAGATGCACGCAACGCATGATCAAATAATTTTCCGAGCAAGCCACCTTGGCTTAATGGAAATTGAGCCGGCAGATCAACAAGATGGCCAGCCTCAAATGCAGCTGAACTAGAGATGAGAAGAAAGAAACCAAAATAATTAAAAAGTAAAAAAGAGCGATAGCCTTTTAACTCTTTATTGTATTGTGGGTAAAGAAGCCAAATACTAAAGAAACACAAGAAGCTTAACCACCAACTTGATAAGCCGAAAATATAGAGTAGCAAATCCGACAAATAAGAGCCAATAATACCACCGGCATTATGAATTGAATTTGCGCCACTGACACTATGAGACCATGAGGGATCTTGGCTAGAGTATGTCGCAAGTATGATGGTTAAATAAAAGCCTAAAAAAATTAAACTTAACCACCAAGCTTCTCGTGTTAGCTTATTTTTAATCCCACTCAGTTTATTATCTTGTGGAGTTTGGCTAGCTTTTGTAGATTCTGATTTTTTTTTAAAAAACAAGATTGTAGATACTCTGAATGTTTTATCAATTATATCAGTTTGAGGTGCTAAAAAATGATGAAAAAAGCCACAAAAAAGGCCTGTTCTAACAAAAATAGGTTTGCTTAATGAAGCGATGAAAACTAAAATTGATCGTTTGTAACTTCATACTCTTTTCAGGAATTTTTTATGGCAAAACATGCCCAACTTATCATCTTAGGCTCTGGCCCCGCTGGCTATTCGGCTGCAGTTTATGCAGCTCGAGCAAACCTTAATCCTGTCCTTATTACAGGTATTGCTCAAGGTGGCCAATTAATGACTACAACAGATGTTGATAATTGGCCTGCGGATCCTGACGGTGTCATGGGCCCTGAACTGATGGAACGTTTTGAAAAACACGCTAAACGCTTCAATACCGAAATTGTATTTGACCATATTCATACAACACACCTCAAAGAAAAGCCCATTCGACTCGTAGGCGATTCATCCGAATACACTTGTGACGCTCTCATTATTGCCACAGGTGCTTCAGCAAAATATCTTGGATTAGATAGTGAAACAGCATTTTTAGGCAAAGGCGTTTCTGCATGCGCAACATGCGATGGATTCTTTTATAAAAATCAAGAAGTAGCTGTTGTCGGTGGCGGTAATACAGCGATTGAAGAGGCGCTTTATTTGTCTAATATTGCAAATAAAGTAACTTTAATTCATAGACGTGATAAATTCAAAGCTGAAGCGATTCAGATGGACAAAATACACGATCGCGTAAAAGAGGGAAAAATCGTCCTTGAAACATTTAAAGTGCTCGAGGAAGTGTTAGGTGACACTTCAGGTGTCACAGGCATCAAAATCAAAGATGTAAATACAAATGAAAGTAAAACCATAGCACTCAAAGGTATTTTTATTGCTATTGGTCATCAACCTAATACTTCAATTTTCGAGGGCCAATTAAATATGGAAAATGGTTATATAGTTACTAACACAGGTCGCGAAGGTAATTTTACAGCTACCTCAATCCCTGGTGTATTTGCAGCGGGTGATGTGCAGGATCATATATATCGTCAAGCAGTTACAAGCGCCGGTACGGGTTGTATGGCAGCTCTCGATGCAGAAAGATTTTTAACAAAATAATGTCATGGCAGCAAATAATGAAGACGAAATTGATTTATTCAGACAAGCCATCAAAGGGGCAACTCCATTAAAAATCAGTCCCAAGAAAAAAGAGCATAAAGCCCCTCAAAAAAAACCCAAGCCTGTACCTCTTAACTTTATAAGAGACGAAAAACAAGCGCTGATTGATTCCATAAGCGATCACTATGAACCGCTTCATGATATCGAGAATGGGGAAGAACTTTTTTATATTAGAGAAGGCCATTCCCCTGATATTTTAAAAAAACTAAGAAAAGGATTTTGGGTTGTACAAAAATCTATTGATCTACATGGTTTGATTTCTGATGAAGCTAAAGCCTATGTTGTTCAATTTATTGCTGAATGTAAAAAAAATAATATTCGATGCGTTCGCATCGTCCATGGAAAAGGTTATAACTCGAAAAATAAGGAGCCTGTTCTTAAAAACAAATTAAAGCATTGGTTAGCACAAAAAGAAGAGGTAATAGCATACGCTCAAGCTAGAGTGCATGATGGTGGTAGCGGTGCAGTTATTGTTTTATTAAGCGCACATTAAGCCTCACCAAGGAAGCCTCCGCTTTGATGTCTCCATAGTCTCGCATACAAACCTTTCTTTTTAATAAGCTCAGCATGAGATCCTTCCTCAATAATCTTACCTTTGTCGATGACAATGAGTCTATCCATTGCCGCAATAGTTGATAGTCGATGTGCAATTGCAATTACTGTTTTACCTTCCATGAGTTGGTAGAGGCTTTGCTGAATCACAACTTCAATCTCTGAATCAAGCGCACTTGTTGCCTCGTCTAACAACAATATCGGCGCATCTTTTAACATAACTCTCGCAATAGATATTCGCTGCCTCTGACCGCCTGATAATTTAACGCCTCTTTCTCCTACGTGTGCCTCATAACCTTTCCTAGAAAAATTATCTTCTAACTGCATTATAAAATCGTGCGCCTTAGCTCTTTTTGCAGCATCAATCATTTGTTTTTGAGTTGCATTAGGTCTGCCATACACAATGTTATCTTTAACGGAACGGTGAAGAAGAGAAGTATCTTGGGTCACCATACCAATTTTTTCTCTTAAGCTATTTTGCTTAACTTTAGAAATATCTTGATCATCAATTGTGATCATGCCTGCTTTAAGATCATAAAATCTTAATAATAAATTTACAAGCGTAGATTTTCCTGAGCCAGATCTTCCAACTAAGCCAACTTTCTCACCTGGATTAATATGTAAAGAAAAGTTATGAATAACAGATTTTTTTTGGTTAGGATAATTAAAAACAACATTTTGAAATGAAACCGATGCCTTATTTATTTGAAGATCTTTTGCACTTTTTTCATCTTTAATCTCTTGATGCATTGATAAAGTATTTAAACCATCTTGAAGTGTTCCCACTTGTTCATATAGCGAAGTCATCTCCCACATCACCCAATGCGATATACCATTTAATCTAAGAGCCATGGCGGTAGAAGTTGCAATCACGCCCACCATGATTTCGCTGCTCGACCAAAGCCAAATTGCAGCAAAAGCAGTACCAATCACAAGAAGCATACTGAGCAAATGGTTAATAACTTCAATCCAGCTAACTAATCGCATTTGCTTATTTACACTACTTAAGAATTCCTTCATAGCCACTTTTGCAAAATTAGCTTCTCGACCTGCATGGGAAAATAGTTTGATTGTACTTATATTGGTATAGGCATCTGTAATTCTTCCAGTCATTAAAGATCTAGCATCAGCTTGATTTCTTGATAGCTTGCTTAAGCGCGGCACAAAATACACTAAAGCCAAAATATAAAATATTACCCATCCAATAAAAGGAAGCATTAATACATAATTAAATTTCCCAACAACTAAAATCATCGTAAGAAAATAAATTACGACATAAATTAATATATCAGCCAAAATAAACCATAAATCTCTAACAGCAAGAGCTGTTTGCATAACTTTTGCAGCAACTCTTCCTGCGAATTCATTTTGATAAAAATTCATGCTTTGATTAAGAAGCAAGCGATGGAAATTCCAGCGCATGCGCATCGGGAATGCACCAGCAAGTGATTGATGCTTAATTAATGTTTGAAATAAAATAAGCACCGTACTTAAAATTAAAATTAGGGAAGCAGATAACAGCATTGAAAAATGTTGGCTCCAGAAATCATTTCGACTTGAATGATTTAAGAGATCAACAAGCGATCCCATGTATGAAAATAAAACAGCTTCAAACCCACCTATAAATGCCGTTAGTAAAGCCATACATAAAATTAGCCATCTAAGATTTTTCGTGCACGACCAAATGAATGGTAATAAAGTTTTAGGTGGGGTAACTAAAAAATCTTCGGGAAATGGATTAAGTAGCTTTTCGAAATGCTTAAACATGAAAAAGCTTAATTAGACTCTATTAAACAGATAGCTTGGGCTGCAATACCCTCTCCTCTACCGGTAAATCCAAGGGTTTCAGTAGTTGTCGCTTTAACATTGACTCTATCTAAATCTATATTGCAATCCGATGCAATATTCTTTTTAATTTGATCAATATAAGGGGTTAATTTAGGCAATTCACAAATCACAGTCGCATCAATATTCACAATAGAATATTTTTTTTGCTGAAGAAGTGAAATGACTTTTTTTAAAATTTCTCTTGAATTTATATCTTTAATCAAAGGATCTGTATTTGGAAAATGCTTTCCAATATCACCTAAAGAAGCTGCGCCGAGAATAGCATCTGATATGGCATGGAGAAGAACATCAGCATCTGAATGACCATCCAATCCCTTACTGAATGGAATATCAACGCCACCAATGATACATTTTCTTCCTTTTACCAATTGATGAACATCAAAACCTTGTCCGACTTTTATCATAGTAAACACCTATTTATCTATTAAATGTTCAAGAATACTGAGATCCTCTTGGTAGGTGACTTTAAAATTTTTAAAATTACCTTTGATTAATTTAGGCTTCACTCCTAAACCTTCAATCGCCTGAGATTCATCCGTTGGAGTTCCATCAAACTTCTCTAATGCATCACATAACATTTTATATCGATACATTTGTGGTGTTTGTGCTTGCCACAAACAATCTCTTGAGGGCGACCCAATTACCCTATCCTCTTTATCAGATTTTTTTATAGTATCCGCTATAGGATAAGCTAAGAGACCACCTACCGTGTCATCTTTTAATGCATGCATTAAACGCTCTACATCTATTTCTTCTATACCAGGGCGAGCAGCATCATGAACCAAAATCCAATCGCTTTCATCTACATAGTCTCTTATTATTTTTAATGTATTTAGTACTGTTTCAGCTCGAGATTCACCACCACAATAGTGAACACTAACTTTTGATAATAAAGATAGGTTAAGTGTTTTCCAGATTTTATCGTTTGGGTCAAGCGCAATATGAATTGAATCAACGAGTGGGATATTTTCAAAAACTCGCAGCACTCTCTCAATAAAGGTTTGCTTATGAATTTTAAGGTATTGCTTAGGTTGGCCAAGTCCCATTCTGGAACCTGAGCCTGCAGCTGGAATAATGATATGAAATTTGACCATGGCAAATTTTAACATGGCCCCATATGAGGCTTTTAACAGATAGGATTAATCTTCTGTATTAGCTACAATTTTATGAATCGAAAT
>JBEEPP010000035.1:0-6709 GCA_041191045.1 Pseudomonadota bacterium | reverse complement strand
CTTTGCTTCCTAAAATCATAAAGGAAGCAGATAAAATCAATAATTAAGTTTGGCATTTAGGGCAAAAAAAGCTTGATCGCTGCGCAATAATTATTGATTCAATGGTTGATCTGCACTTGCGACAGGCCTTCCCTTTTCTTCCATAAACTGCATATGTTTGTTGAAAATACCCGGATTGTCCGTTCACATTATAAAAATCTCTAAGTGAACTGCCTCCTAATTTGATAGCTTTATGAAGCGTTTCTTTGATGTATTTTACGATCTTCTTGCATTCACTTAATGTAACGTCCTGAGCTACTCTGCTTGGAAGTACCCCAGCTTTAAATAATGATTCGCTCGCGTAAATATTTCCAACCCCTACAACAATATGGCTATCCATAATAATATTTTTTATAGTAGTTTTTTTATTTTGTATTTTTAAAAATAAATATTTTTCAGTAAATAATTTTTCCAAGGGCTCGGGGCCTAATTTTGATATCAAAAAATGCTGGTTAATATCACTCTCTACCCAAAGTATGGAGCCAAATCTTCTAGGGTCTGTATATCTTAAAATATTCTTTGTGTTGTGAAATTGAATATCCACATGATCGTGCTTATGCGGGGAAATATCTTTCCTTAAAAATTCAAGTCGTCCGGACATGCCTAAATGAATCATTAGATGCCCATTCTCAAACTGAATAAGAATATATTTGGCACGTCTTTTAATATTTAATATTTTTTGGTTAGGAAGTGTATTTTTTAAATGCGACGGAACTGGCCATCTTAGAGAAGCGTTTCTAACAATAATATCTTTGATAGATTTTTTAAGTATGGGCTGAAGTCCCATACAGGTAATCTCAACCTCAGGAAGTTCCGGCATAAATAAATTTATTTTTTAGATTGCTCAATCGGTGGATTCATCATCGTAAACCCAATATCACTACCGAAATGATAGAGCAAACCCTCGTCAACCCTAAATAGTTGAGTTTCAGGAGATTCTTGCACGCGTAAAAAAGTAATTTTTTTACCGTCTTCAGTGCGAATATCAAAACTCTTGTATGGGATTCTTAAATCTAAAGGATACTTTTCTACTGATCTTGCAGGATTTTTAACCCAGGTCATATCAAACCATTCAGCCATCTCGTCTTGTTTAAGCAAGTTGCCGTCATTGGCTTTCCATTCGTTATTACTGCGTGATACTTTTAAGCGTTTAGATTGCCATTGCTCAAGACGAGAAAAATCAAATTCTTTAACTTGCTCTGCTCTACTTAGAGGTGATTTATCAATAAGCTCTATAGGCTGAGTAGATGCGGCCTCTGAATAAGAACCACTGATAAGATATACGTTATTTTTATATAAAAGATATTGATCTTCCGTGACGGAATTATATGTACCAAAAATAAACTCTTCTTCTGCACCCTTATGTTGAAGTTTTAATTTAACGGTAGGCTTATCTAAGCCATATTTAGACAGGTCATTTGATGGTAATTTTTCACTACTAGATGTTGCCACGATAGAAATAATTTTTTGAACTGAAAATTGATCTGCGCGACCTTTGATCGGCTCAAGCATATCCCAGGCTTCATTATTTTTTTTAATAATAACAGATGCTCTAGAAGGAAAATCAATCTTAAGAGCATCAAAATCACTTAAATTAAAAGTGCTGACTTCAAATTGTTTTGTTTGTTTTTTTTGTGGGGGTTTAAGAGCTAAAAAAAGAGAAATCGTTAAAACAATCACAAGCAAAATAATATTAATTAACCAACGATTTTTCATATTTCAATACTAAGCTTTTCTGCGCTTAAACCAGAAAAAAATTCCTAAAACAAAAATAATGAGTGGGATGAAATACTGGAAGCTATGGAATACTGTCCAGGCAACCAAAACAGAAGTGTTATCATTTGGAATAGTTACATTCACATCTTTTAAGGGCATAGGCTGAATAGAGATTAAATTATCGTCTCCTGACAACCAATTAATCATATTAATACCAAGATCTAAATTACCACCTGTCGTAATAAATGTATTAGATAAGAAATTTCCATTACCAACTACAACAACTCTTTGCCCTTTTTTACCATAAATCCTTTGAAGAGCGACTGCAATATTAATGGGGCCTGGTTTGTCATTATTCTTATCAAAAGTTGATTTTTGATTTGCTTTTGATTGTGAAGACTCTAACCAACCATTTGGAGAAACCTCGATAAGTTTACTAACCTCCCATCCATTTTCTAATGTGCCTTTGGCGCTCACTTCATGCGCATTCGAAAAGAGCGTTCTTAGCATAAAATTTTTAGTGATTGCATGCACACCATAGGAGGATGCGAAGGATACATTTTCATCGGCACCTTCAACTTTTGCTGTTGGATCTACTACATGTTCATTTGAAACAGTGAGTCCAAGATATGAAGCCACCTCTTCCAAGCCATGAAAGTTATTATCATCAAGAAGCCAAAGTAAATTCCCACCAGATTCTAGGAATTTTTTAATTTTTTTAGCTTCCACAGCTGAAATATTTTTTTGTGGGCTAGCAATTACTAGCATTGAACCATTTAAGGGCACTTCTGATTCTACAGCAAGGTTTGGATTGGCAAATTTAAAGCCCTTGGATTCTAATTGCTTACCGAATTCGCCTACGTCATTGTTTTTAAGTCCAATTAAATTTCTTTCGCCATGGCCATCTAAATACATAACAGCTTGCTGATTGGTTCTAGATAAACGCATAAAAAGATTGGTCATCTCCTGCTCGGCAAAAGGAGGGTTGATGTGCTCTGATCTTTTTTGATACTCAACTACAACTTCACCATCTACCTTAATTCCCATTTCTTGCGCTAATTTTGGCTCTTCTATGGGGCTGATAAATTTAATATTGATATCAGGTTTAGTTCTTTGATACCTGATCATGAAATTAATAATACCTTGTCTAAAAGTATCTCCATTATTTACATCATCTTTAGATGCAAACACGGTTAGTGAAATTGGTCCTTTCATTTGTTTAAGGACATTGATACTTCCGGTGGTGAGCGTATTTCGATTGGCTTGTGTAATATCTTTTGAATATTTATATTGATTTGCAAGAAAACCCAAAAGAAATACTAAAACAATAAATAGAACAACAAAAAAACTATTCTGAATGAGAATTTGTAATCTTAATTTTGAATTAATTTTCATAAATATTTATCCACGAAGCCTGTCAGCATCGAGACGTCTAATCGTTAATGTTAAAAATGTTGATATAAATAAAAAGAAATACATTAAATCTGAGCTATCAATAAGGCCCCTTGAGAAGCTTTGAAAATGCTTCATAAGTGACAAGTAAGAGAACCAATGATTAGGATCGCTTGCAAAAAAACGTTCCATAATCATTAATGCAAAAAGAGAAATAAAACTTAATATTGCAGCAATAATAGGTTGTTGGGTTAAGCTTGAAAAATAAATACCGAGCGCTGAAAAACTTGCTACAAGCAGCCAAAGGCCTATCGAGTTAGCAATGAGATAACCAAAATCTATATCTGCCCAAATATTAAGCGTTGTGAGCATAAGAAAAATATAAAAAACAAGAATACTTAAAAAAACAATTAAGCCTACAAATTTTCCTAGAACTATTTCAGTAAGTGAAATGGGTGCGCTGAATAAAAATGGTAAGGTTTGACTTCGTCTTTCTTCACTAATAAGTCGCATTGTAAGAAGAGGAACTGCGAAAAGCATAATAAAAGAAGCAATACTATAAACTGTTTGCCCAACAAATATAGTGACGCCCACACGCTCTGCAGGCCGAATTGCACCTGACATTACCTCAAAGTAATTATTAACCCCCGTAAGGTAATAACTTCCAAATGCCATCATAAGAAGCGCGAGAATAATCCATCCCATCGGTGACGCGAACAAACTTTTAAGTTCTTTTCTTGCAATATTTAAGATCATTTTTGGTTGCCACTCATATGTGTTTAATTTTTTTGTTTCTTTTCAGTTAATTGTACAAAAACATCTTCAAGGGTTGTTTGATCAGGAGCAATTTGATAAAGCCCCCAACGATTTTTCACTGACAGTTTCACGATAGCTTCTGACGGTGATTGTTTGTTTTTAAAATGTATGCGATACATATCTGCCTCAACTTTTTCAACCTTAGTCACACCTTCAATATCTTTAAGCGCTGACAAAGGAGGTGCTTTTGAAAAGCCTGCCAAAAGTTTATTTCCTTGTCGATGTTGTTTTAATTCGTCAATAGAACCATGAAATACTAAATTACCTTTATCAATAATCTGCACACGATCACAAACCATTTCAACTTCAGGAAGAATATGTGTGGACAAAATAACGCTATGCTTTTGACCTATTTCCCGAATAAGAGATCTAATTTCTCTAATTTGAATTGGGTCAAGACCTACTGTTGGCTCGTCTAAAATCACAACCAATGGATTATGAATAATAGCTTGAGCAATAGCTACACGCTGCTGATATCCGTTAGATAAGTTTTCAATTAATCGCTTACTCATGTGGCTTAAACCGCATTTTTCTTTTGCAATATCTACAGCTTTTTTAATTTGCTTACTAGGCACCTTGTGAAGACGAGCAGCAATAGTTAAAAACTCGTCAACCGTAAGTTCTTTATATAAAGGTCGCATTTCAGGCAAATAGCCAATCAATGCTTTTGCTTCTTTAGGGTTTTCGATCATGTCGATACCACAAATTTTTACCGTACCAATCGAAGGAGCTAAATTACCCGTGAGCATACGCATGGTAGTAGATTTACCAGCGCCATTTGGTCCCAAAAAGCCTAAAACTTCACCCTTTTCTAAATGAAAACTTACATTTTTAACAGCCTCACGGCCACCAAAAAGACGTGTTAGCTCAATAGCTTCTAGGGTTAAATTCGACATAGATGTTTTTTTGAATTTTTATTGAAAAAATGAATCATAGATTATACATATTAAAAATATTGTTTTGGTTTATTAACCATCACATCATTGTTATCAGACTAATAATTAGTCAAATTAGTTTAAACTATTGAAGAAATCAAATCTCAGGAAACTTTATGCATCTGCTTCGAATATTTTCACTTTTTACTCTTCTATCCTTTGGCGCGCTTGCTAATGCTAAACCTGATCCATCTAGCTCTATTGACAATTATACCAATCCCGATCTTGTTTTTAAGCTCTTATTGGCTGAAATTGCTTCTCAGCGTGGCGAACTTAATCTTGCTAGCGAACTTTTTTTAGATTTAGCAAAGCAAACAGATAACGCACTTTTAGCCGAACGCGCTACGAGACTGACTAGCTATACAAGAAATGGCGTTATAGCTTTAGAAGCTTCTAAAATTTGGAATGAGCTTAATAAAGACTCTATTGATGCACAACAAGTCCTCAGTGAGATTCTTATAGCAAACAATAAACTCAATGAGGCCAAACCAATTCTTCAAAAACTTTTACTTAAAGAAAAAACAAGAGCGGGTGGTTTTTTGTATTTAAATAGTCTTTTCTCCAGAGTGTCCGATAAAAAAGCTGTATTGACACTTGTCATAGATTTAGCTCAGCCTTATCCCAAATTAGCTGAGGCACATTTTGCTGTGGCTCACGCTGCCTGGTTAAACAATGATCAAAAAACATATGAAAAAGAAATAGCCTCTGTAAATCAAATTAAGCCAGATTGGGAAATGCCTATTTTGTTCAAAGGGCAAATCTTAGCCCAAGAAAATCCTGAGAAAGCCCTTGCTTTTTTCAGTGATTTTTTAAACAAATATCCTAAATCAAGCGAAGTAAGGCTGGAATATGCAAAATTACTCACTAATGGTAGAAAGTTTAATGAAGCAAAAACTGAATTCATCAAGCTTGTAAATACTGCAAATAGTTCAGCAGAAATTACAGTCGCTGTGGGTCTGTTGTCAATAGAGCTTGAAGATTACGATCTTGCGGAAAAATATTTCCTGCAAAGCCTAAAAAGAAATCCCAAGGATAAAGATCAAATATTCGTCTATCTTGCGAAGATAGCAGACAAAAAAAATCAAAGCGAAGCAGCAATCACTTGGCTCAATAAAATTAATAATGGGCCTCGCTTTATTGAATCAAAACTAATCACGGCTGAAATCATTGCAAAAAAAGAATCCGTTGATAAAGCATTGCGCTTTTTAGACGAACTCAAACCAAATTCGCCTGATGAAAAATTAACCATCATTCAATCAAAGGCGTCATTTCTCACCAGAGCTAATCGCCACCAAGAGGCATTTCAAATTATGCAAAATGAGGCATCGAACTTCCCTCATTCACCTGAATTTAAATTTGATTATGCGCTTCTTGCCGACAAATTAAAAAAATATGACTTAATGGAAAAGCTTTTAAGAGAAGCTATTAAAATCAAACCTGATTATGCTGTTGCATACAATGCCCTAGGGTATTCATATGCGGATCGTAATATCAATTTAGAAGACGCTAAAAAATATATTGAAGTTGCTTTGTCAATTTCGCCTAATAATCATTACATTTTAGATAGCATGGGCTGGCTCTATTATAGATTGGGCAAACTAGATTCAGCGCTTTCATTTATTCAAAAAGCATATGACGTGCAACCTGATCCTGAAATCGCCGCGCACCTAGGTGAGATTTTATGGGCCCAAGGAAGAAAAAAGGAAGCAAATGATATCTGGGATCTTTCACTTCAATCATTTCCTGATAACGAAATTTTAAAAGAAACCTTCAAAAGACTTCATTAATTTTCAAGAGTTGGCTATCAATTG
>JBEEPP010000034.1:0-6830 GCA_041191045.1 Pseudomonadota bacterium | reverse complement strand
TCATTGAAAGTGATTTTTTCAATTACATTAACGCTTGTACTCATGCTTGCCATATTAACTGCTGTTGCAATTGGATTTTTACTTAGTAGAAAATTATCAGAGCCTCTTGCCTTGCTTGCTGAGGGCACAAAAAAGATTGCAAAAGGTAATTTTAAGACAATGCTCCCTGAAAAAGGTAAAGATGAGCTAGGTGTTTTAGTGAGATCTTTTAATAGCATGACAAAGCAATTAGACCAAGCCACACAAACATCAGAAAATAATCAGATAAGACTTGAGTCTGCTCGGTCATATCTTGAAACTGTATTAGCTCATTTATCTTCAGGCGTGATCGTTATTAATGATGCCATGGAGATTAAATCATTCAATATTGCCGCTTCCAAAATATTGCAGGTTGATTTATCAAAAAATAAAGATAAATTAATAACTTCAATTTCAATTAAGAATAAATTCTTAAAAGATTTTGTTGCTGGCGTTCAAGAAGAAATTAAAACCTCTAGCAAGAAAAAACAAGCGGAGATCATTAAGCAATTTGAAATTAAATATGAAAAAAATAACCAAGTACTTTTGCTACAAATTACTCCGTTACCCCAGAATAAACTCAATAATTTCGTATTAATGATAGATGATATCACTATGATGATTCAGGCTCAAAGAGATGCAGCATGGTCTGAGGTAGCAAGGAGACTTGCTCATGAAATTAAAAATCCACTTACACCTATTCAGCTTTCAGCTGAAAGAATTAAGCATAAATTAGAGGCTAAATTAAATAAAGACGACACAGATGTTTTAAATAAAGCCGTCGCAACTATTGTCAATCAGGTTGATGCAATGAAAACAATGGTAAATGAATTTAGTGAGTATGCGCGCGCACCTAAATTAAATCTAGAGTTAACAAACATTAATAAATTTATTAAAGAAATATCTTATTTATTCGAAAACTCAGGAATTAAAATATCAACTAAATTATCAAAAGATTTACCTGAAATAAAAGTAGACGTGAATATGATGAGACAGGTGCTTATTAATCTTATTCAAAATGCTCAAGATGCCATGACAAATAATACAAAAAAACCAATTATTCAAATTAATACGAATAAAATGAAAAATTATATAGCGTTATCTATCGAAGATAATGGCCCTGGATTTACGATGGACATATTAAAAAAAGCATTTGAGCCATATGTCACAACGAAGTCGCATGGGACAGGACTAGGCTTAGCTATTGTAAAAAAAATCATTGAAGAGCATGACGGTCTCATCACTATTGAAAATGTAAAAAGTGGCGGCGCCATAATTAACATTCAGCTACCAATATCAAAAAGTAAATAATCATGAGCGCAAAAAAAATTCTGGTGGTTGATGATGAATTAGGCATAAGGGAGCTTCTTAGAGATATTCTTGTCGACGAGGGTTTCGAAATTTTTGTAGCTGAAAATGCTACAGAAGCTCGAGAGCTTAAGAAAAATAAATTACCTGATTTGATTTTATTAGATATATGGATGCCTGATTGCGATGGCATCACTCTTCTTAAAGAGTGGGTAAGTGAAAAATTTCTTACAAGTCCGGTAGTGATGATGTCAGGACATGGAACGATTGATACTGCTCTAGAAGCAACTAAAATTGGCGCATTTGATTTTCTTGAAAAGCCTATTACGCTCCAGAAGCTATTAAAAACTGTGAATGAGGCACTCAAACATGCAAATAATCTTCCTAGAATAGATATTAATTTATTAAACATTGGTAAAAGCCAAGTTATACAAGATCTTAAAAAAAGGCTTGATAAAATAATTTCTTTAAAAACGCCGCTACTTCTTGTGGGCCCACAAGGTGGATGTGCCAAAATTTGTGCACAATATCTTCACCCAAAAAATCAACCTTGGGTTGATGTAAAGGACTTTGAGGTCATTTCGAATGCACCTACTGATCTTCTTGATCAGCATAGAGGTGGATCTATCTTTTTAAATGAAATTTCTCACTTAACTAAACCTCAACAAAAGGGGTTAAATTTACTGATTAGTAAAGCTGCTAATTATGATGTAAGAATTATCTGTGCTACTTCAAGATCCCTTGCACAAGGGAATGAAATTGATTTTGATGAGCGGATCTTAAATGAATTATTACCTGGATCATTGCTGCTACCATCAATTAACGATCATAAAGAAGACATTCCAGAGCTTGCATCATCTATTTTGACAATGTACCTTGCAAAATCTGATAAGTCGGACTATAAAGTTTTTGATGTTGCTGCATTAAATGCGATGCGCGCTATGAATTGGATAGGTGATATAGAGGAATTAGAAAGTTTTATATTTAATTTAATGCAAACTAGTTTGCTTGAAAAAATTACTGCAGATGATGTTAAGCGCGTTTCAAACCAATTTAATTTATTGCATGATAAAAATAAGTCTTCTAAGAAGAGTAAAGACAATAAAGATCAAGGCTTAGATGAAATTTTTAATAAGCCATTAAGAGATGCACGAGATGATTTTGAAAAAATGTACTTTAAACATCATTTAAATCAAGACGATCAAAGTATGGCAAAACTTTCTGAAGTTTCCGGTGTTGAAAGAACTCATCTTTACAGGAAACTAAAACAGCTTGGAATCAAGGTAAAGTAGATTAAATTTCTATGATGACGGGCGTATGATCCGACGGACGCTCTGATTTTCTAGGCTCTTTATCAATAGCAGACATTTTTACCTTATTTATTAAATTCTTATTTGTGAGTATGTGATCAATTCGCATGCCAAGATTTCTTCTAAAGCCAGCCATGCGATAATCCCACCAGCTATATTGAATTTCAGAGGGATTCATTGCTCTAAAACTATCTGAAAATCCTAAATCTATGATTTTTTGAAATGCTTCCCGTTCTTTCTTGCTTACAAGAACATTATTTTTCCAGGCTTCTGGATCATGGCAATCTATGTCTTGAGGTGCAATATTAAAGTCACCAGCAATAATGATATCTGGATGAGATAGCATTTCATTTTTGAGCCATAAAGTGAAATGCTTTAACCAGTCAAGTTTATAAAAGTATTTATCAGAATCTACAGATTGACCATTAGGGACGTAAACACAAACTATTCTGATCTTTCCATGATTTGTATTTACTGTTGCGGCAATCATTCTTTTTTGGTCATCTTCGAAACCAGGAATATTATTTTGAATATCAAGAAGCTCATACTTACTTATGATTGCGACACCATTGTAAGTTTTTTGTCCATTGTGGATAGATTTGTAACCTATGGCATTGATTGTTTCATGAGGAAATTTAATATTTTCTTGTTTTGTTTCCTGAAGTAAAAGAAGATCAGGTTTTGCTTTTTTAATCCACTCTTCAACCTGACTTAATCTTACAGTGAGAGAATTTACGTTCCATGTTGCGAGTTTCATAAAGCTCTTAAGCCATGCCATTATGTCTTAGCAAAGCGTCAACCGAGGGTTCGCGTCCTCGAAAAGCTATAAAAGACTCCATCGCAGGCCTAGATCCCCCTTTTGATAAAACCTCATTTTGAAATTTTTGGCCGGCATGACTTGATAAGATGCCTTGTTCTTCAAATAAGCTGAAAGCATCAGAAGCTAAAACTTCAGCCCATTTATAACTGTAATAACCAGCCGCATATCCACCAGCAAAAATATGAGAAAAACTATTAGGAAAGCGATTCCAAGATGGTGGCCTTACAACAGCAATCTCATCTCGAATAGTTTCGAGAAGCGTTAAAGGGTTAATTTTGTTTTGATCGCTATATTCGGTGTGTAATCTGATATCGAATAAGGAAAATTCAATTTGTCTTAAGGTTTGCATGCCTGATTGAAAATTTTTAGCCTGGATCATTTTGTCAAATAAAGCTTTAGGTAAAGGATTCTTATTGTCAACATGTTCGGTCATATGTTTTACCACATCCCATTCCCAGCAGAAATTTTCCATAAATTGACTAGGCAATTCAACGGCATCCCATTCAACACCTTTAATGCCAGAAATGCTGTAATCATCAACTGTAGTTAACATATGATGCAGTCCATGACCAAATTCATGGAAAAGAGTAATGACATCGTCATGAGAAAATAAAGCAGGTTTATTATCAGACGGGGATGAAAAATTACATGTCAAAAAAGCAACGGGGTACGATGCTTCTAGAGAATTTTTATATCGAGATATAGCTTCATCCATCCATGCCCCTCCGCGCTTGTGATTGCGCGCATATAAATCTAAATAAAATTGACCTACCAATTCATCATTTTCATTTTTGATTGAATAAAAACTTACATCATTATGCCAAGTAGGAGCATCTGATTTCGTGATTTTTAATTTAAAGATTGTTTCAACCACTTTAAACAAGCCCTTCAAAACACGATGCTCAGGAAAATATTGTTTAACTTCATTTTCTGAAAAGCTATATTTAGCTTGGCGAAGTTTTTCAGATACATAAGCAATATCCCAAGCTTCTAATTTTTCAATTTTTAAGGTTTTGGAAAAAGACTTAAGTTCGTCCATATCTTTTATCGCGAAAGGCTTTGCTTTGTTTGCTAAATCCATGAGAAAACTTATGACTTCTTCACTTGATTTTGCCATTTTCGTAACAAGAGACATCTCAGTGAAATTTTTAAAGCCAAGAAGTTTTGAAGATTCATAACGAAGCTCGAGGATCTCTTCTATAAGCTTTGTATTATCAAATTTAGGCGATGCAAGTTCAGAAGCGCGGGTAGCATAAGCATGATAAAGCTTTTCACGTAAATCCCTGCTTTCAGCATACTGCATAACTGGGAGATAGGATGGGAAGTGAAGGGTAAACTTATAACCCTCCTTTTTATCTTCCTGAGCTTCAGCAAGAGCTTTTTTAATATTTTCTTCGGGAATACCTTTTAGTTCATTAATGTGATCAACGAAAATGGAAAATTCATTGGTGGCATCTAGAATATTTTCTTCGAATTGAGTTGAAAGCTTTGCAAGTTTTTCTTGAATAACTTTAAATTTTTTCTTATCTTCTTCATTAAGTTCCGCACCGCCTAATTTAAATTCGCGCAAGACATTTTCAATGATACGCTTTTGAGATGGCGTGAGCGATTTAAATGTTTCACTGTCTTTAAGGGATTGATATTTCTTATAAAGAGATTCATCTTGAGAAAGATTTGTATAAAACTCAGTTAGTTTAATAAGATTATCGTTGTAGGATTTTCTTAAATTTTCCGAGTTTACAACTGCATTGAGGTGCTCAATTTGACCCCAAGCCCTAGAAATTTTTTCACTTATAATTTCGATCGGCTCTACAAAGTTTTCCCAAGACACAGTTGTGCTCATTTTCTTAAGAGAATCAATTAAGGTATTGGCCTCTTTGAGAATGCTCTCCATAGCCGGAGAAATATGATCGGGTTTGATTTGATCAAATAGTGGAAGGCCATTGCGACTTAAGATAGGGTTATTCATGATAGTGTAAAAGTAATGATCTAGACAGATTGATTAATCTTTTTTAGTAAAGTTTCAATTTTATCGACTTCATTTAGGTTAAGTAATTTAAGAACCGAAGCCTTCATATTTTTGATTGAGCTAGTTAAAACTTGTTGTTTGACACTTAGAATATGTGAAGGATGCATAGAGAGTTGTTCAACGCCCATAGCAATCAATAATTTAGT
The DNA here is from genome assembly GCA_041191045.1 of Pseudomonadota bacterium. Lineage (GTDB taxonomy): Bacteria > Pseudomonadota > Gammaproteobacteria > Burkholderiales > Methylophilaceae > Methylopumilus. Next base: position 1,199 of record JBEEPP010000034.1, on the reverse strand, counting down.
AAGTTTGGGCTCGCCTGCCATTTCACCACAAATAGCGATAGATTTTTTATATTTATGAGCTGACTTTATTGTAAGAGCAATTAATTTTAAGACAGCAGGATGAAGTGGATTGTATAGATGAGATACTGCGTCATCTGTGCGATCGATTGCTAACGCATATTGAATTAAATCATTAGTGCCAATTGATAAAAAGTCTAGCTCTTGAGCGAAAATATCTGCACTAATTGCAGCAGCTGGTATTTCAATCATGCCACCAATAAGAATATTTTCATTAAATTTTATTTTCTCTTTTCTTAAGCTTGCCTTTGCTCTTTCTAGAATAAGTTTAGTTTGTCGAAGTTCGCTAATACTGCTTAACATAGGAAAAAGAATTTTAATATTTCCAAATTGAGATGCTCTTAAAATGGCTCGAAGTTGGGTCATAAAAACTTTAGGCTCAGATAGACATAATCGGATTGCTCTTAACCCTAATGCTGGATTAGGACTTATTTTTTTATTGTCCAAAGCTGTTTGTTTGTCAGCCCCCGAATCTAAGGTACGAATAGTGACAGGTCTTTTACCCATAGCTTCAGCAACTTTCTTGTAAGCTTGAAATTGCTCTTCCTCATCTGGCATATCTTGCCGATTCATAAATAAGAATTCTGTTCTAAATAAACCAATACCACTCGCTCCGGAAGCATTAACCGAGATAATATCGTTTGGAACTTCAATATTTGCAAAAAGGTGAATTGTGGCTCCATCTTGAGTAATCGATTTTTTTGTTTTGATACGCTGAAGTTTTTCTTGTTCGTTATCCCATGAATCCTGAATTTTCTTATAATGTTTTTGAATTTCATGGGTTGGATTAACAATCACAACACCTTCTGTACCATCAACAATAATTAAATCATTGTCGCGTATTAAAGATCTGGCATTTTGCAATGCTACGATTGAAGGAATATTTAAACTCCTTGATAAGATCGCGGTATGAGAAGTAACACCACCCCCATCCGTAATAAAAGCAGCATATTTATGGTTTTTGAAATGAAGAGCGTCTGCTGGTGAAATATCATGTGCTACTAAAATTGTTAATTTTTCTTTATTCTTTACTGTAATTTGGTTTGAGTGACCCAAAAGTATTTTAATAACTCTCTCAACAACTTGAATAACATCTTGCTTTCTTTCTCTTAGATATTGATCTTTGATTTGATCAAATTGAT
>JBEEPP010000033.1:0-7090 GCA_041191045.1 Pseudomonadota bacterium | reverse complement strand
AACAATACCTTTAACTAAAGGTTCTTGTCTAGGTTCATTAGACGCTTGTTTATAGCTTAAAACTTGATTGCCTTCATTCAATGACTCCATCATTTGATAGCTAGGCTTAGATTGGCTGGCAATATCCTCTTGTTTTGCACTTGAAATTGAATAGTTTGGAGACTCAAGATGCTTATTGGGAATTAATATGATTTCAACTTTTAAGCGCTGTTCAAGATTAAAAATATCGGAGCGTTTTTCATTAAGGAGGAATGTTGCAACTTCAATAGGCAATTGAGCAGAAATAGTTGCATTATGTTCTTTCATTGACTCTTCTTGAATCATACGAAGAATATGTAATGCTGTTGATTGAATATCTCTAATTGAACCAGTGCCATTACATTTCGTGCATATACTATTGCTAGATTCGCCAATACTTGGTCGAAGTCGCTGACGAGAAAGCTCAAGCAATCCAAAGCGAGAAATTTTGCCTGTCTGGACTCGAGCACGATCATGATGAAGTGCTTCTCTAAAGCGATTTTCAACCTCGCGTTGATTTTTTTGACTTTCCATATCAATGAAGTCAATCACCACTAAGCCACCCAAATCTCGAAGTCTTAATTGCTTAGCAACTTCTTCAGCAGCTTCAATATTGGTATTAAATGCAGTGTGTTCAATATCACTTCCTTTTGTGGCTCTTGATGAATTTACATCAATAGAAACAAGAGCCTCAGTGTGGTCAATCACAATGGCGCCCCCTGACGGCAATCTTACTTCCCTAGAGAAAGCTGATTCAATTTGATGTTCAATTTGAAAGCGAGAGAATAAAGAAACTTCATCTTCATACAGCTTTACACGATCCACATAATTTGGCATGACATGATTCATAAATTGGGTCGCTTGATCATAGATCTCTTGCGTATCAATAAGAATTTCACCTATGTCGGGATGGAAGTAGTCTCTGATGGCTCGAATTACGAGATTACCTTCTTGGTAAATTAGAAATGCACCTGATTGGCCTTGCGAGGCTTCTTCAATAGCAGTCCATAATTGTTTAAGGTAATTTAAATCCCATTGAAGTTCTTCAAGCGACGAACCTACGCCAGCCGTTCTGCCAATAACGCTCATACCTTCTGGAATATCTAAATTTGAAATGTGATCTCGGAACTCATTGCGTTCTTCGCCTTCAACACGTCTTGAAACACCGCCACCATCAGGATTATTAGGCATTAATACGATATACCGACCTGCAAGAGAAAGGTAGCTTGATAGCGCTGCACCTTTATTGCCTCGCTCTTCTTTTGTAACCTGAATGATGATTTCCTGGCCTTCTTCAATAACATCTTGAATGCGGGGGCGGTTTTGAGTTGATTCTTTGAAGTATTGAGGTGAAATTTCTTTAAAAGGAAGAAAACCATGACGCTCTGTGCCATAGTTTACGAAGGCTGCCTCAAGAGAAGGCTCTATTCTAGTGACGATACCTTTGTATATATTGCTTTTCTTTAGTGCGCGACTTCCACGTTCAATATCAAGATCAATTAATTTTTGACCATCTACAATCGCAACTCGCAATTCTTCTGATTGGGTTGCATTAAAAAGCATACGTTTCATTATCTAAAACTCCTACAATTAGGTTTTAAGATAAAGAATGTATTTCAGTTGTTCAGGTGCACATCTAACCTCAGAAAAGGTTAGCATTTCTTGAAATAAAACTTTTTATTAAAAAAGTTTTTAACTTATTTACTTAGTCACAGATCTTATTTGTAAGATTGTTGAGCAAAATATTTATGAATCTTTTTTGTATACATGTGCAATAAAACTAAAATATTCTTTAAATTTTCAAACCTTGTTTCAAGGCCGCTACTTAAAATAAGGCGAGCGGAAAAAGCCATAGTAATTTGTTGTCACGGTATAATTCAGTTTAAATTATCTCTTCAATTCAATTGATTAAGAGAGTCTGAACACTTCTAGTATAGGGTATAAATCCAATTAAACAAAATATGGCTCAAAATACTAACGCTAAAAATCTTTTTTCTCATGAAAAAGCCACATTTGTTCTTGTGGATGAAGCAAGTGAAACACAAAAAATTGATAACTTCCTTTTAAAAATTTTAAAAAATGTACCTAAAAGTCACATTTATAAAATTCTTAGAAGTGGTGAAGTAAGGGTAAATAAAAAGCGAATCGATACTTCGTACCGTCTTAAAATAGATGATCAAGTAAGGATTCCTCCTATTGCAATAGAAGTGGAGAGGTTGTCTCATGTTATCGAGCCCAAACAGCAACAAACAGACTGGTTAGAAACAAATATTATTTATGAAGATGACGCGTTATTGGCGATTAATAAGCCAAGTGGTTATGCTGTCCATGGTGGTAGCGGACTAAATTTCGGCGTTATAGAACTGATTCGTCATACAAGACCTAAAGCTAAGTTTTTAGAGCTTGTTCACCGTATTGATCGAGAAACTTCTGGCATTTTATTGATTGCAAAAAAGCGCTCGGCGCTGGTAAATATGCACAATATGATGCGTCATAACCGTATCGAAAAAAAATATATCATGATGGTTGAAGGGGAGTGGACTGAGCCTAAAAAAACAGTTGAATTAATGCTCAAAAAAACATTCACGCAAGGCGGCGAGAGGCGAGTCAATGTGACCGATGATGAAGATGATAGTCAGAATCAAATAAGTAAAACTATCTTTTATTTAAAAAAATCTTTAGGGGCATATTCACTCCTGGAAGCTAAGCTTATTACTGGTAGAACCCATCAGCTTCGTGTTCAGCTTGCGCACCTGGGATTTCCTATTTTAGGCGACGATAAATATGGGAATTTTGCTTTGAATAAAGCGCTCCAAAAAAAAGGTTTAAAACGTATGTTTCTTCACGCATTCTCCATGAAAATGAAACATCCCTTAACGGAAGAATTATTGGAATTAAAAGCTCCTTTAACGCGCGAACTTGATGCCTTTCTCAGTCAACAAACCTCATGAAATCGCCTCGCTTTGATTTGGTTATTTTAGATTGGGATGGAACTGTGGCTGATTCAACAGGCATTATTGTAGATGCTGTTATATCAGCTGCTGAAGGTGCTGGTGTTATAGCACCCCCTAGAGAGCTAATTTTAAAGACGATAGGATTGGGCCTAAATCAATTATTACTTAAGTTATTTCCTCATTTGTCGTCTTCATTATTAGAGAAAGTCGCTGAGGGTTATCGTTCGCATTATCATGCAAATGAGGGCAATTCATATCTTTTTGATGGCGTAAAAGAGGGTATTGAGCGGCTTTATCAGCATAAATGTAAGCTTGCAGTTGCTACGGGTAAAAGTAGAAAAGGTCTAAATTTTGCATTACAAGATACTGATTTAAATAGATATTTTTTATCTACAAAAACAGTAGATGAATGCTTTTCTAAACCCCATCCTCATATGGTTGAGGCTATTTTAGAAGAAACTCAGATACCAGCTGATCGTGCTGTGATTGTGGGTGATACTCATTATGATCTTGAAATGGGAAAGAATGCACACATTCAAACTATTGCAGTTACTTATGGAGCACAATCAAAAGATGTGTTGATAAGTTTTGAGCCTTTGGCATGTTTTGATTCATTTAAAGAGGTTGTAGATTTCTTATTACCATGAGTACAAGCACAAAAATTGAAATAGACAAAAAGGTTTTTAAAGGTGATGGCTCAACGACCAAATTTGAATATCAAACAGAAGCTGCCATTCAATCTGGTTTTGTAGTTCTTTTTGAAGGTAAGTATCATGCTTATCTTAACCAATGCAAGCACATGCCAATTGAGCTTGATTATAAGCCTAATGAATTTATGGACGATCAAAAGCAGTGGATTGTATGCTCGACACATGGGGCCATTTATCATCCCGTTTCTGGTGAATGCATTTCTGGGCCATGTCGTGGTGAAATATTAGAAAAATTAAATGTAACAGAATCAAACGATGTATTATGGGTTGAAATTTATTAAAGCATTTACGGAGCAAAGCAAATGGCAGTTAGAAAAAAGACAGAAAAGAAACCAATAGAACATTGGGAAAGAGAAGCGTTAGAAAAAATCGCACTTTCAGCTTTAGGTGAGCAAAGAATTGCAAGGCGCTGGAGTATTTTTTTTAAATCGATTACATTTCTTTATCTCTTTGTGCTTTTATTTTTGGCATTTGGTGCGATGCACACAAAAGGTGGCTCAGGCAATCATACCGCGTTGATTGAAATTAATGGTGTCATTGGCGAGAAAGATGAAGTTAATGCAAAAGATTTTTTTGAAAGTATACAGAGAGCTTATGATAGCCGTGGTACAAGGGGCATTGTTCTAAAAATTAACAGTCCTGGAGGGAGTCCAGTTCAATCCGGGATGATCAATGACGAAATTAAGCGGCAAAAAAAATTACATCCACATATTCCCGTTTATGCAGTAGTAGAAGATATTTGCGCTTCAGGAGGCTATTACATTGCTGTAGCTGCCGATCAAATTTTTGTTGATAAAGCTAGTATCGTTGGCTCAATTGGTGTCTTAATGGATGGTTTTGGCTTTGCAGATACCTTGAAAAAAGTTGGTATTGAAAGACGGCTTATGACAGCAGGGTCAAACAAAGCGATGCTTGATCCTTTTTCACCAATCAATCCAAAACAACAAGCTTTTGTTCAAGAAATGTTAAATGAAGTTCATCAGCAATTTATTGTGGTAGTTAAAGAAGGGCGTGGAAATCGCCTTAAGGAATCACCAGATACATTTAGCGGACTTTTTTGGAATGGTGAATCTGCTGTCAAACTTGGTTTAGCTGATGGTTTTGGAAATTATGATTATGTTGCTCGTGAAATAATTAAGGCTGAAGAGGTGGTTGATTTTACGACTTACGAGGGTTTTGCTGATCGTTTTGCTCGTAAATTTGGCGCAAGTTTAGGATCTTCTATGAATGAATCTTTAAGGACTGCCATACTTAATCAAAAATTAATTATTAAATAAAATCAATAACCTATTGATATTTTTTAATGTAATTAATTAATCCATTTGTAGAGCTATCAAAGTTATCTGTAAGTATTTTTTCAGATAATTTAGGTAAAACTTGTTTTGCAATCTGTTTGCCGTATTCCACGCCCCATTGATCAAATGAATTGATATTCCAGATGATTCCCTGGGTAAAGATTTTATGTTCATACATTGCGATAACTTGACCTAAGGTTTTTGGAGTCAATTTTTTGAAAAGTATGGATGAGGTCGGTCGATTTCCTTCAAATGTTTTTTGCGGTATAAAACTTTCTATATCTTCGCCTTCATAACCTTGTTTTTCAATTTCAGAGCGGGCTTCATCATATGTTTTTCCTAGCATCAAAGATTGTGTTTGCGCTATAAAGTTTGAAAGTAAAATTTTATGATGCTCATTACCATCTTTACCTATTGCGTATTGAGATTCAATTGGCATGATAAAGTCGGCAGGGACAATCTCAGTGCCTTGATGAAGCAGTTGATAGAAAGCGTGCTGACCATTAGTACCCACTTCGCCCCAAATAACTGGGCCTGTATGAAAATCAATGTGCTCGCCATCTCGATTGATAAATTTACCGTTACTTTCCATATCGGCTTGTTGAAGATAAGGCGCTAATTTAGATAAGCCTTGATCATAAGCTAAGATTGCATGGGTTGGAAAGTTAAAGAAATTAATGTACCAGATACCTAATAAACCCATCATCATCGGAATATTTTGTTCTATTGGCGCTGTCTTGAAATGTTCATCCATTTCAAAACCACCTTTGAGTAACTCTTCGAATCCATCCATACCAATATAAAGCGCAATAGAAAGCCCAATTGCTGACCAAAGGGAGTAGCGTCCACCTACCCAGTCCCAAAACTCAAACATATTTTCTGTGTCGATACCGAATTGCGATACAGCATGTTGATTTGTTGATAATGCAACAAAATGTTTTGTAATATGTTGATTGTCTTTTGCTGCTTTAAGAAACCAATCCCTTGCGGAAAAAGCATTGGTCATTGTTTCTTGCGTTGTAAATGTTTTGGAAGCGACAATAAAAAGCGTTGTTTCTGGATTACATTTTTCTAAGGCCTGATAGAGATCAGCACCATCCACGTTAGATACAAAATAAGGTGTAATGGTTTTTGAACCATAAGCTTTTAATGCCTGACAAACCATGGCAGGACCAAGATCAGAACCACCTATACCGATATTAATGACACTCGTAATTGCTTTACCAGTAAAACCTTTCCATTGACCTGACCTTACTTCTTCACTAAAACGACGCATTTTTTTGAGTACATTTTTAATCTTTGGCATAACGTCTTCACCATCCGAAATGATAGATGAGTGGTTTTGATTGCGAAGAGCCGTGTGAAGAACTGCGCGATGTTCGGTGGAGTTTATTTTTTCACCTTCAAACATCCGATTTCGCCAACCCTCAACATCAGCTTCTTTTGCAAGCTTAACTAAAAGATTAATTGTTTCTTTAGAAATGCGATGTTTTGAATAATCTAGAAGTAAATCATTAAATTGAATATGAAATTGATTAAAACGATCGGGGTCTGATTTAAACATCTCGCGAAGTGAGATGGATTCGATATGTTTTTTATGTTGATTTAGAGATTGCCAGATGGGCGATTGATTAATTTGCGACATGTATAACGTTCAATTTAAGGATTTAATAATGAAAAATTTAATTTAACTGCACATTATAGCAAAGACATACTTAATTTATATGAAAATTATGTTGTGCGAGAGCCCATGTTATATGCTCCTTAACGAGTGCAGAGGCCTCTTGATATCTGCTTTTAAGTGCATTCACAATAATTTCAGATGTTTTGGCATTGCCGAGTCCTATTGCAATATTCCTCAACCATTGATCATAGCCTATGCGAAGAATTGCGCTACCTTCCATGTTTTCTAAAAATTCTGCTTCAGTCCATAAAAAACATTCTACGAGTTCTATATCATCTAAACCATGTCTTACTTTAAAGTCATCTTCTTTGGAGATTTGACCAAACTTATTCCAGGGGCAATATAATTGACAGTCGTCACAACCATAAACACGATTGCCAATTTGTTTGCGATATTCCATGGGTATTGAGGACTTATGTTCAATGGTGA
>JBEEPP010000032.1:0-7143 GCA_041191045.1 Pseudomonadota bacterium | reverse complement strand
GTTGTGGTTGTTGTGCCACATGATCGTGAGTTGCGCCTGAATAGACTTTCATCTTTTTAATCATGGCATAACCCAAAGGTCCTTTTGGTAACATTCCCTTCACTGCCTTTTCTAAAGCACGACCTGGAAAACGGTCTTGCATCTTAGAAAAGTTCGTTGTTGAAATGCCGCCTGGATAACCTGAGTGTCGATGATAAACCTTGTCATCGCCTTTGTTACCCGTTACTTTAATCTTTTCCGCGTTGATCACTACAATGTAATCACCTGTATCTACGTGCGGTGTATAAATGGCTTTATGTTTACCACGTAATCGATGTGCAATCGCACTTGCTAATCTACCCAACACTAAATCAGTTCCGTCTACAACGAACCAATCGCGTTTTACTTCGTGGGATTTTGCTGAAAATGTCTTCATTTCAATACCAACTTTTGCGCTATAAATTTAAAAAAAGAGGTGAATTCTATGCCAAAACTGCCTGTTTTGTCAATTTTATTAATGATTTAGTTCACATAGAGATAGTTAAAAAACACACCTAAAAAGACGAGCCCACCCAGGTAATTATTGCTCAAAAATGCAGCAAAACAGGCTTTTGGGTCGAGCATCCTGATTTGTCGATAAAGAACCCCAATAAAAATAAGACTCAACATCATAAATCCGTAAAAAGGCCAGCTAAAATTTTCTGACTGTCCTACCCAAATCAAGCATCCCATCATACAGGTATAAAAGAACATAATGGCTTCTTTCACGTAATTTCCAAACCAAATAGCCGAAGAGCGAATGCCAATTTTTAAATCATCATTTTTGTCCGTCACCGCATAAAGCGTATCGTAAGCAATCGCCCAAAATACATTCGCTACAAATAAAAGCCCTGTCGTTAAAGTTAGGGAAATATCATTTGCAACATAAGCAATCGGAATGCCCATACCAAAACTCAAACCTAAATATGCCTGCGGCATGACAAAGAATCTTTTGGTTAACGGATAAGTGAGTGCTAAGAATAAAGCTATCAATGAAAAATAAAATGATTGTTCATTTAAAAATAAAACACATATCAATGCACCCAATAACAAAGTAATCAGTAAAAAAAATGCATTCTTAACCGAGATGGATTGATTCGCTAAAGGACGTAATTTTGTTCGTGTGACAAAAGAATCAAATTTACGATCAAGAATATCATTCGCCACACATCCAGCTGATCGCATTAAGACTGTACCTAAAATAAAAATGATGAGATGTTGAACACTCGGATGGCCATGGCTTGCTATAAGAAGTGCCCATAAGGTTGGCCACAATAACAAAAAAATGCCAATGGGTTTATCAAGACGCATAAGATGAAAATAAGAACGCATCTTTAAAATTAAATCGGATTATTCGAGTTTGAATGAAATAGGCACAAGCACATTAAAATTTTTACCACGCAAATTATCTGGTGGAGCTGGAAATGGTGAAGCTTTTTTTATCATTTCGAGCGCTTCGTTATCTAAAACTTCATAAGTACTGCTCTTTTTAATCTTCACACTAATCACTGAGCCTTTACTATCAATTTCAAGATCTGCAATAACAGTCCCTTGCCAACCTCGCATTTGAGCAATTTTTGGATATTGCTTATATTTTGCAATCGCATTTGCAAGCAAACTACTATAACTCTCAATAGACTGAGTCACTTGTTCTTGTGGTACAACATTAGGAATTTTTGAAACAACCTCTGCAGGCGCAGGTGGGGCGACTTCTTTCGGCGCAGGTTGAGCAACAGTTGTTGCATTTTTGTCAATAATCGGTGTAATTTTTTTTTCTATTTTCTGAATAGGCTCCACTTTTTTTATAGGCTCAGGGGTTTCAATTTTTTCGATTGGCTGTTGAATTGGCGAACTTGAAATCGTAACGCTCATCTCTTGTGGTGTTAATAATGGCTTATTAAATTCGGGTATACCTACCATCAAAATGATATGAATAGCGATTGAAACTCCAATAGCTTTAGGCAAATCAATATGAAAGGGAATATGTCTCGACAAACTCACAATTGTTGGAAAATGCTTTGAAAAAAATTAAAGGAAAATTATAGCTTAAATGAGAATGATTATCATCAATAAGCTGACATCAACTTGGTTATTGATTGAAAAGTTTTGGCAAAAAGGCTTCAGTTAAAGAAAGAATCTTTCCCTCTTTTTCCCATTTCGATTTTCTAATCCACAAAATTTCTTCGTGGATATAACCAAGTGATTTTAAACGTCTATATAAAAAATCATCTGAATCACATAATCGATACAAAAGTGAATGTCTAAAAATTTTAGGGTCTTTAAATAAAATATTTGCGAGCGATTGTTGGCCAAGTTCTTTTAAACAACTCCAAGCACTATCAAGATCAATCATTTTTACTCGCGTCTGAGCAAATATCATAGGCTTATCACAACTTTTGATAATTACTTCACGAATGTAATCTGTTTCTTTTTCTGAGGCCAAACCTTCATAAATGACATCAACTTTGACATCGCTAAACTCTTTTTTTAATCGCTCCGTTAAAGAACCCTCTTCAGTAATCCACGAAAACTCATGTCCTTTAATTGTGGGTGATCCTAGCCATGACATGGTTATACTTTCACCCTTTCATTCGCATGGCTTAGCCAGCGTTTTAAGTGAAGATGGGAAGCTTCAGGATAATCCTCCAATAATTGATCCGCTATCGTTTTAGCTTCCTCTAATAATTTAAAATCACGATTGAGATTAGCAATGCGTAACATAGGCACCCCACTTTGTCTTACCCCTAAAAATTCTCCAGGACCTCTTATGTTTAAATCTTCTTGTGCAATGATAAAACCATCGGTATTTTCAAAGATTACTTTAAGTCTTTGTCGAGCAAGCTCTGATAATTTTTTTTGAAACAATAAAATGCATGTACTTTTAAGTAAACCGCGCCCCACGCGGCCACGTAATTGATGTAATTGCGAGAGCCCCATGCGCTCTGCATTTTCAATCACCATCAATGTTGCATTCGGCACATCAACACCCACTTCAATCACTGTGGTTGCTACTAGCAATTGAATATCACCCTTCACAAAATCAGACATGACTTTTTGCTTTTCTGAGGATTTCATTCGTCCATGAACTAACCCTACCTTTAAGTTTTTAAAATGAGATTGCATATTTAAATAGGTTTCTTCAGCCGTTTGAAGTTGTAATACTTCGCTTTCTTCAATTAAAGGGCATACCCAATAGACTTGAGCACCAGCATGACATACTTCATGCACTCTTTTTAAAATCTCGTCCCGTCGATCCTCTGAAAAAAGTTTTGTCACAATCGCTTCACGGCCTTTAGGCAATTCATCGATCACCGATACATCAAGATCTGCAAAATAACTCATAGAAAGTGTTCTTGGAATGGGTGTAGCGCTCATCATGAGCTGATGGGGCTCAATCACTTTATTTAATTCGCCTTTTTTTCTTAAGGCTAATCTTTGTTCAACCCCAAATCGGTGCTGTTCATCAATAATACTTAAACCTAATTTTTTAAATACTACATGTTCTTGAAAAAGGGCATGCGTACCTACCACAATATGCGCTTCTCCCGATTGCGTCATGTCTATAGAGATCTCTCGATCTTTTTTGGATTGACTACCTGTTAACCATGCGACTTTTATATTTAAAGGAGTCAACCATTTATAAAGTTTACGATAATGTTGTTCCGCTAAAATTTCCGTAGGTGCCATAAAAGCGACCTGACTTTCATTCTCGATCACTTGGAGTGCAGCAATGGTTGCCACAACTGTTTTACCGCTTCCCACATCACCTTGTAATAATCTTTGCATGGGATAGTTTTTCTCAAGGTCATTTTTAATTTCTTGAATCACTTTTTTTTGTGCTTCGGTTAATTCAAATTCAAGCTTATTAGTAAAAATATTTGTAAGTTTATTTGTCGGTTTGAATGGAGTCGCAGTAAGTGCGCGTCTAATTAAATAATTAGACCTTAAAGATAATTGTTGTGCTAAAAATTCATCAAAGATGATTCTTTGATATGACATGCTAGAGAAGGCTTCGTGTTTTGCAGCTTCTTTAAAATCTTTTGGGTGATGAATGCTTTTTATGCTCTCATAAAGATTTGGTAACTGTAATTTTTCATACACTGACGGCAAAAATAGATCTTTTAAATAATTTTTTAGGTCGAAGTGATGAAATAATTTATCGATCGCATCTTTGACTGTTTTTTGTCCCACACCTGCAACTAATGAATAAATTGGCGTAAGCGCTTCTGGCAATACATCACCCTCTCTTGTCAATTTACATTGAGGATGAATCATCTCGAATGCGAATAAATTATGCCGTGCCTCCCCTAAAATACGAATACGATTACCCGCTTCAAACATCTTCATTTGACTTGGATAGAAATGTAAAAATCTAAGCTGCAAACTACCAGATGCGTCTTTGACTTGTACGATAAGCATTTTTTTGGGCTTATATATAATTTCTGCCCGAATAACTTCTGCTTCTATTTGAGAAAGCACGCCCATTTCAATATCACGAATTGGCGTCACAATTGTTTCGTCAATATAGCGAATAGGTAGATGCATCACTAAACTAAATACATCTTCAAGGCCCAATTTTTTGAGCTTATTTAATACTGATGGCGTAAAAAGCTTAAGCTCGGCTAGAGAAGTCAGATTTAAATACTCTTAAGTAAAAATAATTTAAAGAACAACAACGCCATCAGCTTCGATAAGCGCATTTCTAGGAAGCGATGCAACACCTACCGCGGCTCTGGCTGGATAAGGTTTCATAAAATATTCGCCCATGATGGTGTTCACCAAAGCAAAATGGGACAAATCAGTTAAATAAATATTAATTTTAACGATGTCGCTTAACTGAGCACCAGAAGCTTCAACGACTGATTTTAAATTTTGAAATACTTGATGAATTTGTGCTTCAATACCTTCGACTAATTGCATCGATTGAGGATCAAGTGCAATTTGACCAGACAAATAAATAGTATTGCCTGTTTTGACAGCCTGGGAATAAGTCCCAATCGCTTCAGGTGCATTTTTAGTTTGAATAATTTCTTTTGTCATTTCTTCAATCTTTCTTTTGCAATAAGTTACTTAAAAAGTTTTCATTTTGACACGACTGATTCTGGAAATATTAGTAATTTTTCTTAAGTTTCGCATGAGATCTGCCAAGTGAATTCGATTATGCACTTGCACAATAAAGTTCACATTTACAAAATGTCCGCCATCCGACTCTTCAACGTTCACATTATCAATATTTGAATCTGATTCTGCAATCACGGAAGAAATCTTAGCAAGCATCCCGCGCTCATTTAATACCATAATTTGTAAATTGACCTTAAATAATCGATCTGGATTTGGATCCCATTCAACATCAAGCCATTTATCAGGATCAAGTTTAAATTTTCTAATCGCTAAACAATCATGAGTGTGAACCACAAGGCCTTTATCTTTATTAATAAATCCTAAAATAGGGTCGCCTGGAATAGGGTGACAGCAACTTGCCAATTGAATCGCCATGCTCTCGGAACCTTTAATGGTGATCACATCAAGTTGCTTATGTTTACCTTTTTCATGACTCACGCCATCCATAAAACTAATAAGTTGATGGGCTACCATGACATTCATACGCCTGCCCAAACCAATCTCTGCCAAAATATCTTCTTTATTTTTAACGCCATAATCACTGATTAATTTTTTCCAATGAGACTCTTTAATAGATGACGGGCTTATGTGAAGAGCTTTGAGTGCTTGGTTAAGCATGCCTTCGCCAAGCCTTGAAGATTCTTCTGATTCAATAGATTTTAAATATTGTCGAATATGAGATCTTGCTTTTCCAGTAATAACAAAATTTAACCATGCAGGATTAGGTTTAGCTAACGGCGCCGTGATAATTTCAATATGATCGCCGTTATGTACTTCTGCACGAAGCGGAACAAGTTCTTGATTGTATTTTGCTGCTACACAACAATTACCCACATCACTATGCACTGCATAAGCAAAATCAACTGCGGTCGAGCCTTTAGGGAGCGCTAAAATCTTCCCTTTAGGCGTAAATACATAGACTTCATCAGGAAAAAGATCGACTTTTAAATGTTCTAAGAATTCGAGTGAGTCTGAACTATCTGATTGAATCTCTAAAAGACGTTTTAACCATTGATGTGTTTGTTGTTGCAGCTCAGTAAGATGTGCATCTTTTGTTTTATAGAGCCAATGTGCTGCAACACCTGCCTCTGCAAGTTTATGCATTTTTTCACTACGAATTTGTACTTCGATGGGCGTCCCAAAAGGTCCAAACAAGCTTGTATGCAATGATTGGTATCCATTAGCTTTTGGAATCGCAATGTAATCTTTAAATTTACCTGGAAGAGGTTTATAAAGCGCATGCAATGCACCTAATGCTGAGTAGGCGTCGTTTGCTTCTTTCACGATAATTCTGAATGCATAGATGTCATTGATCTGCGCAAAAGACATACCCTTTTCACTCATCTTCTTATAAATACTATAAGTATTTTTTTCGCGGCCTGTAACTTCCGCTTCCATTTTCATCTCAGTGAGTTTTTGTTGAATTGCCGCCGTAATTTTTTCAACCACTTCACGACGATTTCCTCGAGAAGCTTTCATAGCCTTTTGAATCGCGCGATAGCGCATTGGATATAGATGTTTAAAACTTAAATCTTCAAGTTCTTGATAGATGGTATTTAAGCCTAATCGATTTGCAATGGGTGCATAAATATCATGCGTTTCTTGCGCAATGCGTTTTTGTTTTTCAGGCCTTAAAACATCTAAGGTTTGCATATTATGAAGACGATCAGCAAGCTTCACTAAAATGACACGGACATCATTCGACATCGCCAATAACATTTTTCTGAAATTTTCTGCTTGTGCTTCTGTAGCATCTTGAAATTCAATTTTATCAAGCTTGGATAAACCGTCGACCAATACGGATACTTGTTTCCCAAACTTCTTTTCAATTTCTTTTGTTGTAACCGTTGTATCTTCAACGACATCATGAAGAAGCGCGGCAAGTATTGTCGGGGCGTCAAGATGAAGTCTGGCTAAGGTACATGCCACAGCCACTGGATGCACAATATAAGGCTCACCACTGCGTCGAGATTGGCCGTGATGTGCTTCTTCGCTAAATCGATA
>JBEEPP010000031.1:0-7214 GCA_041191045.1 Pseudomonadota bacterium | reverse complement strand
ACAAGAGGATATTGCCAGCCAATCTAAGCCTAGCTATCAAATGATGGAGTCATTGAATGAAGGCAATCAAGTTTTAAGCTATAAACAAGCGTCTAATGAACCTAGACAAGAACCTTTAGTTAAAGGCATTGTTCCCGACAGTCCTGCTCCTTCAGGATCTGGAAAATCAAATAAAACATTATTCGGCTTCATTAAAAATCTTATTGCAGGTGATGATGAGAACCATGAAAATCATAATCAAGAAAAGCCAGAAAATTCTGATGCAACAGAAAATAATCCTCCGCGGCCGCAACACAATAGCCGAGGAAGAAATAATCGTCATCAGAAGTTTAAACAACATAATAAAAAGCAATCTCAAGGCGAGGGTCAATCTGCTCAATCAGATATGACCTCATCTACTGAAAAAGCACCTCTAACAGATACTAGGCCAAATCAAGATAACAACAGAAGAGGTCGAAATAATAAGCGTGGTCGCTTTAATAAGGTTCGCGATACTAGATCTAATCAAGGGGCAAATGATTTTGAGAAAAAAACTCTGGCAACTCAAGAAGCACCCATTTTAAATAAATCCACTTCTGAAGTTATCACTACTCAAGTTTCAAAAACAGAACCTAAGCAAGTTGAAGCATCAAAAAAACCTGCTAAACCTAAAAAGAGAGTTGAAGAAAAACCGGTTGATTTAAAGGCGATCGGTCTTGAACTAGTTGAAACAAAAGCTAAATCAAAACCCAAAGCTAAAAAGGAAATAGAAGAAAAACCTAAAAAAGCAGCCACAAAGAAAACAGCTGCTTGGCAAAAGAAAGATAAGGAAAAAGTTAAAGATGAGCCAATCGTGATGATTGAAACTAAATCTGCAAAGAAAAAATCTGCTAAATAGATTATTGTTTAATAAAGCAGATTGAAAGCCAACCAAGATAAGCCATCAATATTGATCCGATGAGATGAAGCGCAATAAGAGTGAGTGAGGAAACGAACTCATTCTTTTGCAGCAACTGAAAAACCTCGGCGGTAAATGCAGAAAATGTAGTAAGGCCGCCTAAGAAACCTATATTAATTATAAGTTTTAAATCTGGGCTGAGGTCGCTGAATAACTCATAAGCACCCATCGATATACCCATTAAATATCCACCTATTAAATTTACTGTCAGCGTTCCAAATGGAATTAATGGATGAATACTATTTAATAAGATGCCTATACCCCATCTAACCCACGCGCCCATGGCTGCAGCTAAACCAATATATAAAAAATTTCTCATGATAATTTTAAGAAATGCTCACGATAATATTTCAACTCTTCAATAGAGTCATATATATCTGATAAAGCTTCGTGCTTACTTGATTTTTTAAAGCCCTGATAAAGCGAAGGTCTCCATCTGCGTGAAAGCTCCTTAAAAACGCTTACATCAAGATTTCTATAATGAAAATAGCTTTCTAGATTGGGCATATGTTTTGCCATAAAACGTCGGTCTTGGCAGATTGAATTTCCACACATCGGGGATTTATTTGGTGCAATATACTTTTTTAAAAACTCAATAGTTTTTTCTGAAGCATAAATTTCATCAAACGTTGATTGCTTTACTCTTTCAATGAGACCTGATTTCGAATGCGTAGCTTGATTCCAAGCATCCATACCATTCAATATTTCATCTTCTTGATAAATAACAATGACGGGGCCTTCTGCAATGATATTTAAGTGTGGGTCGGTCACTACGGTTGCAACTTCAAGTACTTTATCAGTCTCGGTATTAAGCCCACTCATTTCCATATCAAGCCATATTAAATTATCGTCCGATGCGCTCATCATGATTTCCATTAAAATAGTACTAATTGATTAAAACAATCTACAACATGAGATTGTTTTCATACAGAATACTAGAATATTAACTTAATTCAGAGAGATTATGGACGAAATACTACGCAACACTTTTATTGCAGTTCTTGCTTTAACAACTGGAATTCATTTATGGCTTGTAAAAAGACATATTAATTTCGTATCGCTTAATAAAAATAAAGTTCCTGATGCCTTTAAGAAAAATATTAGTCTTAAAGATCATCAAAAAGCGGCACATTATGCAATTGAAAAAAGTGAATTAGGGTTTAAAGATACAATCGTTCAAGCTTCTATCCTTTTGCTTCTCACGGTAGGAGGGCTAATTAGCTTAATCTCACAACTTTTTAATCAAGTTACATCACCCCTTCTAAAAGATGTCGCAATAATTTTGAGTGTACTTTTTATTACAAGCCTTATTGATCTTCCTTTTAATTACTACAAAACATTCAGAATTGACGAAAAATTTGGTTTCAATCGAATGACAAAAAAATTATTTTTTACAGATCTTTATAAGCAGATGTTATTAGGATTGTGTCTTGGCCTTCCTATTTTGTTTGTTGCATTGTGGATGCTAAAAAATGCTGGAGTTTATTGGTGGTTTTATCTCTGGGCAGTATGGAGTTTGTTTAATCTCTTAATTCTTGCAATCTACCCTACTTGGATCGCTCCTTTTTTTAACAAATTCTCTCCTTTAAAAGACAAGTCCTTAAAAACTAAAATCATTGCACTGCTAAAAAAATGTGGATTTAAGTCCCAAGGATTATTTGTCATGGATGGATCAGCAAGAAGTAACCATGGCAATGCATATTTCACAGGGTTTGGTAAAAATAAACGTATCGTATTTTTTGATACTCTTTTAGAACGTCTTAATCATAATGAAATTGAAGCTGTTTTAGCTCATGAGCTTGGTCATTTTCATCATAATCATGTTAAAAAAAGAATTCTGATGATGTTCTTAGTGAGCTTTATTGGCCTCGCTATCTTGGGCTACCTAAAAGATCAAATATGGTTTTATCATGGCCTAGGTATTTCTTCACCTTCTGATGGAACCGCCCTGCTTCTTTTTATGTTAGTTGGCCCAACCTTCATTTTTTTCATAAGACCTTTTATGGCATTCTATTCAAGACAAAATGAATTTGAAGCCGATCGTTACGCCAAAATACATTCGAGTGCAAAATATCTAAAAGACTCGCTCGTTAAACTTTATAGAGATAATGCATCCACTTTAACGCCCGATCCTTTATATTCTGCATTTTATGATTCTCATCCCCCAGCAATTCAGCGTATTGCGAGGCTATAGATCTTTTAACTTGAACCAATGGTAAAATGACATTTACTTAGACGGGATAAAGTTTAATAAATGGACATTACAACACGCCTAGAATTTGATGCAGGTCATCGTATACCGAATCATAAAAGTAGTTGCAAGAATTTACATGGCCACCGCTATGCAATTGAAGTTACTGTGACCGGGCCTATTCATGATGATAGTAAAAGTTCAGATTTTGGTATGGTTATTGATTTTTCTGATGTAAAAAAAATTATTAAAGATTTGGTAGTTGATCGTTGGGATCATGCATTTATAGTTTATCAAGACGACAAAGAAATTGTTAATTTTTTAAATACACTGCCCAATCATAAGACTGTAATATTTCCAGTTGTTCCAACTGCAGAAAATATGGCATCTCAAGCTTACTTAATATTAAGTATTGAATTTAATAAACGCTTTAATCATCAACTTAAAATAAAACAAATACGCATGTATGAAACGCCCAATAGTTGGGCTGATGCAGTATAGTTTTTATCACCAAATAAGTTTTTTTTCACCTTTCATTTTATTCAAATAAGCTTCATGACTTTTAAGCTCATCATCATCAGCCTTTAAAACAAAAAGGTTAGTTGGGCGTTTAGTATTTTTTTCTCCAATAACGTCTGATCCGCTATATTGAAAATCAATCATAAGATCTTCTTGTCCACGAGTCATAGCCAAATAAACTTCAGCCAAAAGTTGTGCATCCAATAAAGCTCCATGAAGGCTTCTTTGCGAATTGTCGATATTATAAAAACGACACAGAGCATCCAAACTATTTCTTTGGCCTGGCCGCATATCTTTTGCCATTTTTAAAGTATCGATAATGCTGTCAACCACTTCTTCAACGGGCGGCTTTTCGATTAAACCAAGCTCCATATTAATGAAGCCAATATCAAATGGTGCGTTATGAATAATAAGTGTTGAGTCTTTTACAAACCTTAGAAAGTCAGAAGCAATTTCTGTAAATCTAGGCTTATCTTGCAAAAAATCTAAAGTGATGCCATGAACTTCTTGAGCTGCAGGATCTATTTCTCTGTCTGGATTTATATAAAAATGAAAAGAATTATTCGTGGGCCGCCGATTTACAATTTCTATTGCAGCAATTTCAATAATTCGATGTCCTTGATTCGCATACAACCCAGTTGTTTCGGTATCTAAAAAAATATGTCTCACTATGATTCCTTTAATAAACTATCAATGCCTTGATTTGCGAGCCGATCTGCCTTTTCATTACCGTCATGACCAGCATGGCCTTTAACCCAAAGCCATTCAATTGAATGAGAAGAAGCTAGATCATCAAGTCTTTGCCATAAGTCTATATTCTTGATAATTTTTTTACTACTATTTTTCCAATGATTACGTTTCCACGCGTGAATCCATTCAGTAATACCTTTTTGAACATAAGTAGAATCCGTATAGATTTTAATTTCTGATGTCTGTTTAATAATTTCCAGCGCTTTAATCACAGCTAATAATTCCATACGATTGTTTGTCGTATTTTTTTCGCCACCACAAATAGATTTCTCATTTGTGCCAGAAATTAATAATGCACCCCATCCGCCATCGCCTGGATTACCTCTGCAAGCGCCATCTGTGTATATTGTGATTTCAGGTTTCATGATTTAACTTTATAAGCTTTAGATTTTTGTGCTGAATAGATTGGAGCCTTAATTAAGCTCTTTTGCCATAAAGGTTGAATAGGTGTCATACCATGCACCCTCTTCTGTATAACAAGAAAATAAAATCCCCCCAACATGGGCCACCATCGATCACCTAATTTCTCCATAACTTCTATTTTTTTTAGCCATGATGATTGCTGAATTGGAGGAATATAACAACCCATTTTTCCTTCAACCATTTCTAGGCCAACAATAGGCAACCACTCTTTAATTTTACCTAGTGATATAAATTTAGCATTCCAAGGATAATCAATATCAAAACTTATAAGTCTTTTTAATCCCCATAAACTCGCCGGGTTAAAACCTGTAATAATGAGACGTCCCTCGGGCATCAACACCCGATGGATTTCTTTGAGCAATTCATACGGCTCTGCCATTTGTTCTAATATATGAGGCGCAATAAACAAATCTACCGAAGATTCCTCAAAGGGCAAAGCTTCGTTCGAAGTCATTAAATCAGCTTGATTTGAATTCAATGAAAATTGGTTTTGAATACGTGAATGATCCAAAAAATCAATATCGAAATTACCCATTTGGATTGCATAAAACCCAAAGGTATCGACAACTACTGGGTTTATATATATATATTCTAAATCGATTAAATATCGGCCTAAAGGGCTAGCAAACCATTCCTGTGGTGAAATTTTAGGCATAAAAATATCTTATAATGATCAAAATACTTTACTATGAATACAAATGACAGGCTACAAAGAAACAAAACTAATTCATATCGAACCTATTGAAGCCTTTCAAGATAATTATATTTGGTTAATTCATAACGAGCAAAATTGCATTATCGTTGACCCAGGTGACGCCAGACCAGTTATCGAAGTATTGGAAAGAAAAAATCTCAGCCTCATTGCTATTTTAATCACACACCATCACGCAGATCATGTCGGCGGCGTTATAGAGCTTCACAAAAAATATCCGGATATTAAAATCTTTGCCCCTCAAAAAGATAAATACGATTTTGTCAATACAGGACTTAAGAACGGCGATGAAATTAATATTCCTGAGCTTCAAATAAACTATAAAATAATTGAAATTCCTGGGCATACTCAAGGTCATATTGCATATTACGATACGAAAAACCTTTTCTGTGGCGATACCCTTTTTGCTTGTGGGTGCGGCAGAATATTCGATGGAACCCATGAGCAAATGTATAACTCTTTAAAACAAATAAGTACCTTACCAAAAGAGACGAAAATCTATTGTGCACATGAATATACTAAAAAAAATATTGCATTTGCTCTATCAATAAAGCCACATGATATGAACCTAAAATTAAGAAGTGCATTTACTTCAAAGCTAAAAATCACTGTTCCATCCTCGCTTGATGAAGAGTTAAGAACAAATCCATTCTTAAATTGTGACTCTCTAGAAATATTCAAGAAGCTTAGAGATCTTAAAGATCAGTATTGATATGATGCGACTCTCCAAACAACTCTTCGTTTCTATTTGCATCTTGATATCTTTAATGACAAGCGCTTTAGCTGAGAGAAATATTCTAGGAGAAGAAATTAGTATTATAGATAATGATGTTCTTGATCAAGAAATCAACAAATTAAACACTTTAAATTTCAACCCAACCAGTTCAACTAATAAGACTCAAAATTTTCAATCTAATAAGGCTGAAATTAATTTATGGCAGCGAATTTATTCTAGATTTGATATTAAAGATGAGAATAATTCAAGATCCCAAAAATATGAAAAATGGTATTCAGCCCGGCCTGAATATATAGAAAGAATGATGGATCGAAGCCAGAAATATCTATTTTATGTCGTAGGTGAAGTAGAAAAAAGAGGTATGCCATCAGAAATAGCCCTTCTTCCTATGATAGAAAGTGCGTATAACCCAATTGCAAATTCAAGAAGTAAGGCTGTAGGCATTTGGCAATTTATTCCCTCTACAGGCAGACTTTATGGCTTAAAACAAGACTGGTGGCAAGATAAAAGACGTAATGTAGTAGATGCAACAAATGCAGCTCTTGATTACCTACAAAAGCTTCATGCATTATTTGGCACTTGGGATCTTGCATTAGCTGCCTATAATGCTGGGGAAGGGACTGTAAGCCGAGCCATAGCTAAAAATAAGGCGAGGGGCCTACCAACAGACTATGCAAATCTTAAATTACCCGCTGAGACAAAGGATTATGTTCCAAAACTGCAAGCTATAAAAAATATTGTGTCGAATCCAAGCCAATACGGGCTTTATATAGATCCGATCCCTAATAAACCCTATTTTACCTATGTTGAAGCCCCAGCTATTATAGATGCGGATCTGGCTGCAAATCTTGCTGAAATTTCTTATGACGAATTTTTGCTTTTAAATTCCGAACATAGAAGGCCACTTATTAGGACAAATGAAAAAACGCAAAAATTTATATTACCT
>JBEEPP010000030.1:0-7289 GCA_041191045.1 Pseudomonadota bacterium | reverse complement strand
ATTACATATGAATTTTCAACGAGGAAAAAAGCACGAAGAAATGGAATTAAACTTGGTTCCTTTAATCGACGTATTATTGGTTATTATTATTTTCCTTGTCGTGAGTACAACCTTTTCTAGGTTTAGCGAATTAAAAATTAATCTTCCGACCGCTGAAGCTAATAGCCCGGATAAAAAGCCTAATGTTATTAACGTATCCATAACTGCGGATGGTGTTTATTCGGTCAATGAAACACAACTACCAAATAAGAGCCTTGAGTCTATTATTACAGCCTTAAAAAATTCGTCTAAAGGTGAAAAAGAAATTCCTGTAATCATTAATGCAGATGCAAAATGCGAGCACCAATCAGTAATAAACGTTATGGAAGCTTCAAGGCAAGCTGGCTTAACTCATATTACATTTTCTACAAAAATTAATTAGACTTTAGAAAAGTTTAGTTTTTTTTCTTGGCCTAATGGCAAAAAATATTAAAAAAATAACTTCACCACAATCAATTAACCTTAAGTATCTTTATAAAAGACTGTTTAAATATACTTGGCAACATAAGTTTATTTTATCCTTAAGTCTTATATCGCTAATTGTTTTGTCTTTAACTAATACAGCATTTCTGGTCATTATAAAAAAGATTACTGATCACGGATTTGGATCTGATGTTGGACATAAGCAAGTTTCTTTGGCGCTTCTTTTACTTGTAGTAATGGTTACAAGAGCATTATCAGGATTATTTTCAAGTTATTTTATGAAATCAATTTCAATGAGAACTGTTGAAAGCATAAGATGTGACCTTTTTAAGAAAATTATGATGTTGCCAGTTAATTTTTTTGATAAAAATTCTTCTAGCCACATTGTTTCTAAAATTAACAATGATGTTCAGCAACTTTCAAATATCATTACAGATATTGGCTTTAATTTTATTAAAGATGGAATAAGTTTTATTGGAATTGTCTCTTATATGCTTTATTTGGATTGGAGACTTACCTTAGTATTTTTTTTGCTAGCCCCATTACTTACTTACTATTTAAAGATAATGTCACCTAGATTAAGAAATGCTGGGACTATTTCTCAGCACGCCATGGGTGAACTCACAATGTCTTCTGATGAGGCTATCTCAGGCCAAAGAATTGTTAAAATTTTTGGCTCAAATCAATATGAAATTAATCGGTTCACTAGGATTTCTGAAAAAATAAGAAAAGCACAAACTAAACTTGTGAGAATAACTGCATTAAATTCCTTCACTGTTGAAATTTTAGCGGGTGTTGCACTATCTGGCATTGCTTTCTATTCTTTTGGTAAATTTTCCGCAGGTCAATTTGCAGCGTTTTTTGGTGCTTTACTAATGATTATCGCTCCGATTAAGAGCTTAACTTCAATAAATGATAAAGTTCAAATTGCCATAGCAGCGGCAAGAAGTGTATTCGGATTGATGGATGAGCCTGCCGAGACTGATCGCGGCTCAAAATCTATCAAGCGTGCAAAAGGATATATAAAAGTATCTGATTTAACCTTCAAGTATCAAAATAGCAAACATAATATTCTTGAAGGTATTAGTTTTAATATCAAGCCTGGGGAGAAAGTAGCGCTTGTTGGTAAATCAGGCGGAGGGAAAACAACGCTAATTAATCTATTGCCAAGATTTTATGAGTTTGAGCAGGGCCAAATATTATTAGATGGTATTAATATTAAGGATCTCAAGTTAAGAAATTTGCGAAATCAGTATTCTCTAGTAAGCCAAGATACAATTTTATTTAACGATACTATTATGAATAATATAGCTTACGGTGCCATAGATAGATCGGTAAATAAAGAAGAGGTAAAAAAAGCTGCTATAGCAGCTAACGCTTGGGAGTTCATTGAGCCACTTGAAAATCAATTGGACCATGAAATTGGCGATAGAGGGGTGAGATTGTCAGGGGGGCAGCGTCAAAGAATTGCAATAGCTCGTGCAATTTTAAAAAATGCACCTATATTGCTCCTCGATGAAGCTACATCAGCATTAGATTCTCATTCTGAAAAATATGTCCAGTCAGCCTTAGACAATTTAATGAAAAATAGAACAACTATAGTTATTGCTCATAGACTATCTACAATTTTAAATGCTGATCGAATCGTTGTGATTGAAAAATCAAGAGTCATTGATATCGGGACTCACAAAGAATTGATTAGGCGCTGTAAGCATTATTCAGTGCTCTACAAAAAAGGGCTAAAGTAATATTTTGATTCCATACGAAAAAGTCCTTTCTAAAATACATTACTCAAAAAGCCCAGCTTCTTTATTGCTTCTTCCTTTATCGGCAATATTTTTTTTAATATCTCATGCTAGAAAATATCTTTACCAATTTAATTTTCTAAAATCTTACAAATTAAAAGTCCCTGTGATTATTGTAGGAAACATTACTTTAGGTGGGACAGGGAAAACCCCTTTAGTCATCCATCTTGCAAATGAATTGAAAAAAAATGGATATCATCCCGGTATAGTAAGCAGAGGATATGCCTCAAAAGTAATAGGTACTGCTGAAGTTAATTCAAAAAGCAATGCAAATAAAGTAGGGGACGAGCCCATTTTGATCCACAAGCGTACCGGTATCCCAGTTTTTGTTTCAAAAGATAGGGTGATGGCAGCAAAAGCACTTATTAAGAAGTATAAAAAAATAGACGTCATTTTATCTGACGACGGCATTCAGCATTATCGTTTAATGCGCGATGTAGAAGTAATAGTAATTGATGGCACTAGAAAATTTGGAAATGGATATCTTTTGCCAGCAGGACCGCTAAGAGAGTCTATATATAAATTAAATGATGTAGATATCATTGTATGCAATCACAAAAAAGTGATAGATGGCAGTCACCTGATGAAATATAAGAGAGAGGTTTTAATAAATCTAAAGACCAATCAAGAGATTTCATTAAATAAGATTCGCTTAAGAAATATTCATGCCATAGCTGGTATAGGGAATCCGGATCTATTTTTTAATGATCTTAAATCGCTTGGTTTAGTGTTTGATAGTTCCGCCTATAAAGATCATTATCGATTCACAAAAAAAGATTTTAAAACTATGAATGATAAGAATATTATAATGACTGAGAAAGATGCTGTGAAATGCGAGAAATTTGCTCAAGATAATTTTTGGTATTTGCCAGTTTCTGCCGAAATAAATTCGAAGTTTATCGACATTATTTTAAAAAAGTTGAAGCATATAAGCCATGGATAAAAATCTACTAAAAATCTTAGTTTGCCCAGTAACCAAAGGCCCATTAATTTATAAAAAAGATCAGAATGAGCTCATATCAAAGTCTGCTAAGCTCGCTTACCCTATTAAAGACGGTATTCCTATTTTGTTAGAGAGTGAAGCGAGGATGCTTAAAGATAATGAAGATTATTCATGACTTTTAAAATTGTTATTCCAGCGAGATATCATAGCAGTCGTTTAGAGGGAAAACCTCTTTTGGATATCGGCGGCATCCCAATGGTCATTCATGTTGTGCAACAATCATTAAAAAGCAAGTCTAATGAGGTTGTGGTTGCAACTGACGACCAAAAGATTTTCGATGTTGTTAAAAATTTTGGGTACAAAGCAATCATGACTAATGTCAATCATAAATCTGGTACCGAACGTATAGCAGAGGTCGTTAACTTAATGGGTTGGTCAGATAATGAGATTATTGTGAATGTGCAAGGTGATGAACCTCTTATCAATCCTTTATTAATTAATCAGGTTGCTGAATATTTGGAAAATAAAAAAGACATTTATGTTTCTACGGCGTGCCATTCCATCTCAGATTATAATGATTTTATTAATCCAAATAACGTCAAAGTCGTACTTGATAAAAATTTTCAAGCATTATATTTTAGTAGAGCACCCATTCCTTTTCCGAGAGATGAATTCACACAAAAGGCCATAGGAAAGCAAGGATTCTATAAACATATTGGTATCTATGCTTACCGAGTCAATTTTTTAAAAGGCTATAAGGATATAGGGCAGACTGAATTAGAAGATATTGAAAAGTTAGAGCAACTTAGAATTCTATATGCAGGGCACAAAATTGGTGTTGTGGCATCAATTGACATTCCAATCACAGGTGTTGATACACTTGAAGACCTAGAAAAAGTAAGAAAGTTATTTCCAATTAAATAGCAGATTCACCTGTTTCACCTGTTCTAATTCTTACCACTTCTTCGATATTGCTGACAAAAATTTTGCCATCACCAATTTTGCCTGTATGTGCGGCAGTTGATATTGCTTCAATCACTTTTTTAACCATTTTGTCTGAAACGATAATATCTAATTTGATTTTAGGTAAAAAATCAATTACATATTCTGCCCCTCTGTAGAGTTCAGTATGTCCTTTTTGTCTTCCAAAGCCTTTAACTTCCGTAGCCGTGATTCCATTAATACCAATTTCAGAAAGAGCTTCTCTCACTTCATCTAATTTAAATGGTTTAATTACTGCTTCAATTTTTTTCATCTATCTTCCCTCTTTGTATGCATTAATGTTTAAAGGTAATGGGGTATCTTCTGTCTTTGCCAAAAGCTCTTTGGGTAATTTTTGGACCTATTGGACTTTGAGCTCTTTTGAATTCGTTATCATCAATTAACTTTACAACGTGATTAACATTTTTACTAGAAAAACCTTTTTTTACAATAGAGTCTATAGACAAATCTTTTTCAATATAAAGCTCAATTATCTTATCAAGAATTTCATATTTAGGCAGACTATTCTGATCTAACTGATTAGGCCTAAGTTCAGCAGTTGGAGGCCTCTTAATTATTTCATTTGGAATGATACTTGATATTGAATTTCTATAATTTGCTAATTTATAAACCCATGTTTTTGGCACATCTTTAAGAAGGGCAAAACCTCCCACCATATCGCCATATAGCGTTGAATAACCAACAGCAGTTTCACTTTTATTACTTGTCGATATTACAATCCCATGAAATTTATTAGATAGCGCCATTAATAAAACAGCTCTTATACGAGCCTGTAAATTTTCTTCGGTAGTATCAAAAGGCTTATTTTTAAATTCACTAGACAATGTTTTTCTGAAAAGTTTAAAAATAGATTGAATATCTATTTCCTTGTAATTCACGCCAGTATTTTTAATCATTCTTCGAGACTCTGTAATACTTAATTTTGCAGTAAATTCTGAGGGCATCATAACGGCAGTAATATTTTTTTTATCAAATGTGTCGCTTGCTAACGCTAAAACTAGAGCAGAATCAATACCACCGGATAAGCCTATAAATAGGTTTTTAAAATTATTTTTAACTACATAATCTTTGAGTGCTAATTTAAGAGCTTCATATAGATGTGCCACCTTATGATGAGAGATTTTATGCCTATTAAATTTAATAGTTGTTTTTGAAAAAACATCAATAATTGCTGTTTCTTCCTTAAAGAAGGATGATTGATGTAAGAGTTTTCCTTCTTTATTGACAACGAATGAACCACCATCAAATATCAGCTCATCTTGGCCTCCAATTGCGTTGAGGTAGATCACAGAAGATTTAGTTTCTCTCGCTAATTTAGAAATAACTTTTATTCGGGTATTAGATTTTTCTATTTCGTAAGGAGATGCATTAATTACAATAATGCCATCAACTAATTTTTTTTTGAGTAATTTGCTTGGTAAAAAACTCCAGGCATCTTCACATATTAGAAGACCAAATTTTAAAGTTTTATGTGTAAAAATAAATTCTTTTTCACCTGATTTAAAATATCTATTTTCGTCAAATACACCATAATTTGGCAGTGTTTGTTTAGAATAGGTACCTTGAATTTTTCCATTAAAAAGTAAGGAGGCTGAATTATATATTTTGCTATCTTTTTTTAATGGGTGCCCTACGATAACTTTTATGAAAGGTAAGGCTTTCGCAATTTTTTTTAATGCTTTTGCGCATGCATCAAGAAAATCTTCTCTTAAAACCAGATCCTCAGGCGGGTAGCCGCATATAGAAAGCTCAGGAGTAATAAATAGTTCTACTCCTTTATTAGAAGCCTCTTTGGCGCGCTTAATAATAAGGTTACTATTTTTATCTATATCACCAACAAATGAATTTATTTGCGCTAGCGCTATTTTCATGATTTTTAGTAACCACCACCTGCATTTTTAATTAGATCAACAATTTCAGTGTTTTTAGCCTTAAGCGCGTATACAAGAGCCGTTAATCCATAACGATCCTTTGCTTTTAAATTTACATTCGCGTCAATGAAAAGCTGAATCATTTCTTTAGATTTATTTGCTACAGCGTAATGAAGAATAGGCGTGCCATCAGAATCTTTACGATTAATATTAGCGCCGTTTTCTATCAGGATCTTGGCGACAGGTAAGCGATTCTTTTTAGTAGCCCATGTGAGTGCTGTCCAATTAAATTGGTCTTCATAATCAACTTTTACGCCACGTTTTATAAAGAGAGCTACTGCATCTGTATTGCCCTCTCTGGCAGCATACATTAGAGGGCTACATTTATATTTGTCTGTAATATTTGGATCAGCACCATGATCTAGTAATGTTTGAACTGTTTTAATGTCACCATTCTTGGCTGCATACATTAAAACAGTTTGCCCAGTATCATTGGTGTTATTTGGGTCAATACCGCGCTTGATTAGAAGATCTACAGTCTCGTGAAATCCAGATATAGCTGCTAATCCATATGCGCTCCATCCATCATTGTCTCTTATTTTAGGATCCGCCCCATTGTCTAATAATAATTGAGCTGATCGCACATAGTTTTTTTTGGCTGCAAACATTAATGCAGTCCAACCATTATTTTCTGTTGCATTCACCGCCGCACCTTTTTTAATTAAAAGCGCTACAATTTTATCCATATCTTTTCTTGCAGCATACATTAGTGCTGTGACACCATCCTCATCTTTAGTATTTGGATTGCCGCCACTTTCTAGAATAGCGCTTACTGTTTCAACGTCACCTTTTGAGGCCGCCGTTAAAAGATAATTCACAGATTCTTCAGTATATGCAATTGACGCAAATAAAGAAGCAATTAAAAGGAGGAAGAAAAGAGTTTTTTTATACAATTTTTATTTTTTTAATAAAGCTTGCATGGTAAGACCCATGTCTGCAGGGGATTTTGACATGCTGACACCGACCTTCTCCAATGCTTTTATTTTATCTATTGCAAGGCCAGAGCCTTGCGAGATAATCGCGCCTGCATGACCCATTCGTTTTCCTTCGGGAGCTGTGATGCCGGCAATATAACCTGCGATAGGTTTTTTGATATGTTGTTTAATGTATTCAGCAGCCACTTCTTCATCCGAGCCGCCAATTTCA
>JBEEPP010000029.1:0-7462 GCA_041191045.1 Pseudomonadota bacterium | reverse complement strand
TCCTGACGGAAGTCTTGATATCCCAACGCTGCATGGATTAATTGATTTTCATATTAATGAAGGCACGGATGGCATTGTCATTGTTGGAACAACGGGCGAATCACCTACGGTTAATTGCGAAGAGCATTGTCAGCTTATTGAAACAACCGTTAAACATGTTAATAAAAGAATCCCAGTAATAGCTGGAACAGGCGCTAACTCTACGCAAGAAGCTATCGATCTTACAAAAGAAGCAAAACGCCTTGGTGCAGATGCTTGTTTATTGGTGACACCTTATTACAACAAACCCAATCAAACAGGACTTTTTCAGCATTTTAGTAAAGTTGCAAATGAAGTTGCAATTGATCAAATTCTTTACAATGTACCTTCTAGAACAGGCTGTGACTTAAAGAACGATACCGTTTTAAAGTTAAGTAATATTACTAATATTGTAGGTATTAAAGATGCGACAGGAGATTTGACTCGAGGTATCGATCTTATTAAAAGATTGCCGCCTCATTTTTCAGTTTTAAGCGGTGATGATGCGACTGCTTTATCACTTATGTTGCTCGGTGGTAAAGGTGTAATTTCTGTTACGGCAAATGTTGCACCTAAATTAATGCATGAAATGTATGCTTGCGTCATTGCTAAACAAAACGAAAAAGCAATCGAGATTAATCAACAATTGTTTTCACTTCACACTAATCTATTTATAGAAGCTAATCCAATACCTGTAAAATGGGCATTAAAGACAATGGGTCTTATCAAAGAAGGTATTCGATTACCTTTAGTAGAACTTAGCACGGAGTATCATAAAATTATTCAAACTGCTATGAAGGAAGCTCATATTCAATGAAATTATTAGCGAAAAGTAAATGGTTGTTTGTTTTACCTTTTTTCTTAAGTGGATGTGAGAACATTCCTATTGTAGATAAAGTTACAGCCCCTGATTATAAGGCGACTGGAAGATCTCGCCCTTTAGAAGTGCCTCCTGATTTAACCTCAGGGGCAACAAATGATACCTATGCAATACCAGGCGCTACTAGTTACTCAGATTTTAAAAATGGACAGAAGCAAGGTAATGGCCAGTCAAACATTTTGCCTAATTCAGAGGGTATGAAGATTGTAAAAGCAGGCGCCCAAAGATGGCTAGTTGTGAATGCGCCAGCAGAGAAAATATGGCCATTAATACGTGATTTTTGGTTGGATATGGGATTTGCCGTGAAAAAAGAAAATCCAGAAATAGGTGTCATGGAGACTGAATGGATTAAAGATGGCGATCTTATGATTAATGATAATAAGGGCACGCTTGATAAATTTGATGCTTGGCTTGATTCGCTTGCATCAGGGACGGCTAACCGTAAAAAATTTAGGACTCGTCTTGAGCGTGGACTTCAAGAGGGTACGACTGAAATTTATATGACACATCGAAGTGTTGATACAGCGCCTGATGACGGTAAGGAAAAAATACGAACACCATACGGCGTTGTAGATATGGGCTATAAAAACGACTCAAAATCTAAAGAAGATTCAAAAGTGGACTCTAGAGATGATGAATTAGATGCTGAGCTTTTAAGAAGGCTTATGGTGAAACTTGGAGTAGCAGACAAGCGAGCAAAAGAAATTATTGCAGCACCAGTTAGTCAAAAAAGAGCTGAAATTGTGAAAGGGGCTGATGGCACTGCATTACTTGAAATCCAGGATCCTTTTGATAGGGCTTGGCGAAGAGTAGGATTGGCTTTAGATATTATTGGATTTGTGATCGAAGACAAAGATAGATCAAATGGAATCTACTTTGTAAAATACGCTGATGTTGACATTGACGACAGTCCTAAGAAGAAAAAAGGAGTCTTAGACTCTCTTATGTTCTGGAGCGACGATGACAAAAAAGATAAGCAGGATAAAGATACGAGTCAGAAAAAAGATAAGCCTTTATCTGAGAAGCTCAAATTTTGGGGTGGAAGTGATAAGGAAAAGACTAATCCAGAAAAACAATATCGCATTAAAATTGTTTCTTCAGACAATGGCGGCTCCCAAGTTTTGATTGAATTCCAAGATGGCAAGAGAAACAACTCATCTACCGCAAATCGAATTATCACCCTTCTTTATGATCAATTAAAATAAAGATGCAATTTGCATCTTTAGGTAGCGGGAGTGCTGGCAATTCATTTTTAGTAAAGCGAAACAAATCACTTTTAATGGTTGATTGTGGTTTTGCAATTCAGGATATTGTGTCTAGATTGGATCGACTGAATGAATCTCCAGAAAATATTACAGGAATTCTTTTAACTCATGAGCATGAGGACCATGTCAAGGGCGCTTTTAAACTAGCAAATAAATTCAAAATTCCTATATGGCTTTCTTATGGGACTTATAAGATGTGTGAAAAACATATGATTAAATCATATGAAATTGATTTAAATATAATTGATAGTCATAATACATTTGAAATAGAAGAGTTTGTCATTCAGCCCTTTCCAGTGCCTCATGACGCAAGAGAGCCTACTCAATTTACATTAAGTGATGGCAATCATAAATTAGGCATTTTGACAGATACGGGAAGCTCAACACCTCATATTGAAAAGATGCTTCAGCAACTAGATGCGCTCATTATAGAATTTAATCACGACCTTGATTTGCTTGAATCAAGCGAGTACACATATAGCTTAAAGAAAAGAATTAGCGGTAAATTAGGTCATTTGGACAATAAAACTGCAGCTGAAATTTTGGGGAAAATTCAATTTAAACAATTAAAACATCTTGTCGCAGCGCATCTAAGTGAGAAAAATAATACTGAAGAGCTAGTGAAAGAAGCTATTGTAGGAAAAATAGGATGTGAGCGTGATTGGATAAAAATTGCAAGGCAAGTGGACGGCACGTCATGGCAGATTATATAAAAAAAGCCGGTTAAAAAACCGGCCTTTTTATTCGTACAATAGATAAATTATCTATTATTTAGCTTCAGCAGCTGGAGCAGCTTCAGCAGCTGGAGCAGCTTCAGCAGCTGGAGCAGCTTCTTCTTTTTTGCCACAAGCAGTTAAACCAATAGCTAATAATAAAGCGATAAGTAGTGAACGTGTCATTTTTAATCCTTAAAATTAATGTTGAATTCGGGGCTATGAACAGCTCCCTGGCAATTATTCTACAACAAAACAAGCTGGATAGTTAAATATTATTAAATAAAATCAATAAATCCTGAGAGGTACAAGGGGTGCAGGATTATCCCCAAAGCGTTTAAATCCTTTTTTTCTAACCTAGATTTTAATGAGAGTTTTTTGTCATTTGCAAGCCGCCTTAGAAATACAGCATATTTCTTATCAACTTTAATGGGCTCACCATTGATATAAAAATTATTTTTTATAAAAAGCATTCTTGTTTTTGGATTAAGTTCTAGTATCTTTTTTGAGAGATTTTTTTTAAAAATTTCAAGTGTTATCGGTTTAGGAGGCTTGAAAATAGCAGTCTCAACTGGCTCAGTGAGGAATTGACCAATAAAAGTATTGATAAAATTTTTATTCCAAAGCAATTGATTAACTGTCTGCTGAATTTTCTTAATCATATTTGCATTAATTTCAGCTGGATTTTTTTGAAGATTTAAATTCGGATCTTTATACAAATAATTTTTATTCGTGTTCAAGCTGTCTTGAATAAAATCTAAAAATTTAGATTGTATTTCAAATGTACTAGGCGCTCTGAAGCCAATGGAATAAGTGAGACAATCATCACTTTGCGAGATGCCCCAGTGCCCTATATTAGGAGGTAAATAGAGCATATCACCCGGTTTGAGTACCCAAGAATTTTGACTTCTAAAATTGGTAATAATCTTAATAGCTGATTTTTTGTCTAGAGAAAATTCTTTTTGGTCGCTAATCTTCCATTCTCTTTCACCTTTTGCCTGAAATAAAAATACATCGTAGGAGTCAAAATGAGGGCCAACACTTCCATTCTTTGTGGCATAACTCACCATTAAATCATCAAGCCGTGCATATGGAATAAACTTAAAAAGATTTAGAAAGGAATTGGCAAAAGAAAAATGATGATTAATATTTTGTACAAGTATCGTCCAAGGCGCATTCTTTTTTTTAGGTAAGTCTGATTTTTTGAAGGGGCCATACTTCACTTGCCACAAGCCTTGCTTGTATTCTATAAGTCGGGATATGGCTTCTTCATTTTGTGCAATATTAAAAAGATCTTTTTCTGTGATGGGGGATTGAAAGTTTTCAATTGCATTTCGAATGAGTAGCGGTTTTTTTTGCCAATATTTTTTTAAGAAAGTATCAACCGATGTTTTTCCTAAAATGTGATTTTTACGATTTAATCGCATAATATTTATTAAGCCTTATAACTTCCTAAGTTAAAATAACAGTGTTATGAGCAACCAATTAATTCGTTCATTGTTATTTAAGTTTGATGCAGAATTTTCGCATGACTTAACCCTTAAGGCACTATCTCTTTCTAATAAAATCGGACTTTTAAGTTTTTTAAACCCCCCTAACCCTTGCAAGCTCAGAACTGTAATGGGTATTCCCTTTCAAAATCCAGTGGGATTAGCTGCGGGACTAGATAAAAATGCAAATCACATAGATGCTTTAGGTAAATTGGGGTTTGGCTTTATTGAAGTTGGGACGATTACCCCAAGACCTCAATTAGGCAATCCAAAGCCGCGATTATTTAGATTGCCAGAGGTTCAGGGCATTATTAACCGATTTGGATTTAACAATGTAGGTCTTGATGCTGCAGTAGAAAATATAAGATTAAGTAAATATAAAGGCGTGCTTGGAATTAATATTGGTAAGAATTTTGATACACCTATAGAACGGGCTGGGGAAGATTATCTTTTATGTATGAAAAAGGTTTATCAATATGCAAATTATATTGCAGTCAATGTTTCTTCACCTAATACAAAAAACTTAAGAGATCTTCAAGAAACTAAAGCTTTAAATATTCTATTGGCCCAACTTAAAGATGAGCAAACTAGATTAGCTGATTACTATGGACGTTATGTCCCTATTGCACTAAAAATTTCACCTGATTTAACAAATAAACATTTAGATACAATATCAAAAAGCATTATCAAAAATAGAATTGATGGCGTAATAGCAACAAATACAACTATTAGCAGAGAGTTGGTGAGTGATCTTTTTAACGGAAAAGAAGCTGGAGGAATGTCAGGCAAACCTCTATTTAAATTATCTAATTCAATTATTCGCGAACTTCATGCAAGACTTCAGGGCGAGGTTCCCATTATTGGCGTCGGAGGTATATTTTCTGGAGAAGATGCCTTAGAAAAAATAAATGCTGGTGCAGAGCTTGTCCAAATTTATTCAGGTCTCGTTTACCAAGGAAGAAAGCTCGTTCTAGATGCTTGCCAGTCCATTGGTTAATAATGTTAATTAGACCAAGACTATACACATATAGACGCTGTCCTTACGCTATTCGATCTCGGCTAGCTTTATATCAAGCTAAAATAGATTATGAATCTATAGAAATTTCACTCAAAGATAAACCTATTGATTTTTTAGCACTCAGCCCTAAAGGCACAGTTCCAGTATTGGTCGATAATAATGGAAAGGTTATCGAAGAGAGTCTGGAAATTATGATCTGGGCCCTCAATAAATCTGATCCAGACAATTGGATCATAAATGATAATAATCTTAGCCAGGAGCTTATTAATGAAAATGATTTTAGTTTTAAGAAAAATCTAGATAGATATAAATATGCCGATCGTTTTCCTGAGTATTCCAAAGAATATTATCGTGCTCAATGTGAACTATTTATAAATATATTGAATGAAAAATTAAAATCAAAAAATTATTTGATGACAGAAAAAATAAGCCTTGCTGATATAGCAATATTTCCTTTTATAAGACAGTTTTCTTTGGTGGATGAAGATTGGTTTTTAAATTCTAAATATCGAGAATTAAAAAAATGGCTTCAGAGATTCATAGAAAGCCAAATGTTTAAAGATGTAATGAAAAAGAATTAAGACTCTTGAAGGATGACTTTATTTTCCTCTTCAAAAATTAATTTCACTTTATCATTACTATCAATATCAATGATTACATTGCCACCATTGGTTAACTTTCCGAAAAGTAATTCATCTGCAAGGGCTTTTCTAATTGTATCTTGAATGAGACGTGACATCGGTCTTGCGCCCATACTTAGATCAAAACCATTTTTAGCTAAATATGATTTAAGTGAATCTGTGAAAGTTGCATCC
This sequence comes from Pseudomonadota bacterium, assembly GCA_041191045.1. Classification (GTDB taxonomy): domain Bacteria; phylum Pseudomonadota; class Gammaproteobacteria; order Burkholderiales; family Methylophilaceae; genus Methylopumilus. The sequence goes on along the minus strand of JBEEPP010000029.1, from coordinate 1,263 downwards.
ACTTTTTTCTCATGGAGCTGATCTTCGAGCTGCATGAGGAATTTGTCGACAACTTTTAAAATGACGTCATGACTGAGTGGCGAAAATGATACTGTTGCGTCGAGTCTATTTCTAAATTCAGGCGTAAATAACCGTTTGATTTCCGCTTGTTCATCGCCCGTTTTTTTAGATTGCGTAAATCCCATAGAAGTTTTTGAGAGAGACTCCGCTCCAGCATTTGTTGTCATAATAAGCGTGACATTTCTAAAATCTGTTTTTCTGCCGTTACTATCTGTCAAAGAACCATGATCCATCACTTGAAGAAGGATATTGAAAATATCTGGATGCGCTTTTTCAATTTCATCAAGAAGAAGCACACAATAAGGCTGTTTATTGACGGATTCAGTCAAGAGTCCGCCTTGGTCAAATCCCACATATCCTGGAGGAGCGCCGATGAGTCTTGATACTGCATGTCTTTCCATATATTCGCTCATATCAATACGAACGAGTTCAATACCTAATATATAAGCAAGCTGGCGGGCCACTTCTGTTTTTCCAACGCCTGTTGGGCCGCTAAATAGGAAATTGCCAATCGGTTTATTCGGCATACCCAATCCACTTCTTGTCATCTTGATAGCGCTTGCTAGATTTTCGATTGCTTTATCTTGTCCGAAAATTACTGCTTTAAGATCTCGTTCAAGATTTTTAAGGGCATTTTTGTCGTCATTAGAAATATTTTTTGGAGGTATCTTTGCGATCTTCGCTACGATATCTTCAATTTCTTTATTGGTAATAACTTTTTTTTGTTTATTTTTTGGCAGTATTCTTTGTGCTGCCCCAGCTTCGTCAATTACATCAATAGCTTTGTCAGGGAGATGCCTATCATTGATATATTTTGCAGAAAGTTCTGCAGCACTATTAATTGCTGCAACAGAATATTTTACATTGTGATGTTTTTCAAATCTTGATTTAAGACCCTTAAGGATATTGATCGTATCAAGAATACTAGGCTCGTTAACATCAATTTTCTGAAATCTTCTTGTGAGTGCATGATCTTTTTCAAAGACCGTTCTGTATTCTTGATAAGTAGTTGCTCCGATGCATTTAATAGATCCATTTGATAGCGCAGGCTTAAGAAGATTAGATGCATCAAGTGTTCCGCCGCTTGCAGAACCTGCTCCTATAAGGGTATGAATTTCATCAATAAACAAAATAGCATCTTTTTGCTCATTCAGTTGCTTCATGACAGATTTAAGTCTTTGCTCAAAATCCCCGCGATACTTT